>CAYYCI010000013.1:0-18434 GCA_964470215.1 uncultured Planctomycetota bacterium | reverse complement strand
TGCACTTCGAGGTCGGTGTTCCCTCGTTCGTCAACCGAATGTTGGTGACCCCACCGCAGCGAATCTCGACGCAGAGCGAGCCGCTGCCCGACGGCCGGCGGCGCACACGCGGAACCATCCACACTCCCAGGGGCGAATTGACTTTCGTCAACGACTGGGACCTGCAAGCGGGAACGACCTGGCACGTGAAGTACCCGGTCGAGACCTACGAGGACATCGAGAAGATAGCCTCGGTGCCGTGGGAGCGGCCGCCGGACCTGCGGCCCCCGGAACTCGACAGCCTGCCTCCCGATTTCCCCGAGCGCGGGATCGTCCGCACGGGCATCTCGTCGCCTTTCGTGTGTGTGGCGGGGATGATGCCCTACGAGCGGTTCCTGGAGCTGTGCGCCACCGACCTCCCACTCCTGAAAGAACTGACGGAGGTGTGTCGGGAGCGCATCCTCGATTGCCTGCGGGTGCTCTTCTCGCGCCCGGGCATCGAGTATGTGTGGATCGGGGGGAGCGAGTGGGTCACCCCGCCGATGGCCGAGGCGAAGGCGCTGGCGGCCGGCAGGATCGCACTCGGCGGAAACATCGAGGCGCGAGTCCTCTGTAACGAGGACGAGGCTACCACCGAGGCCGCGACCCGCGCGGCCTTCGAGGGTGGGAAGGAACGATTCGTCCTCAGGCCGACCGACGGACCCTCCCCGAGAATGTCCGAGCGCGAGTTCAGGAACTACATGCGGATGATTGACGTGTGGGAAGAACTCAGTGCGCTGTGAGAAGGAGCCGCCAGATGACCCCGCGCGAAGTCGTGCTCGCCGCAATCAACCACCAGCCCACCGACATCATCCCCTACATCCTGAGCATAGAGGCCGAGCCGCGGAAGCGACTGGACGAGTGCTACGACGGGCCGGAGAACTTCCCCGAACACGAGACGTTCATCGTCGGCCGCGGGGTGAACTGGCACGCCGAGGACCTTCCCGACGGCCGCTTCCGCGACATCTTCGGCGTCGTCTGGGTCCAGGGCAACATCTTCCACATCGTCGAACCGGTCCTCAAGGAACCGTCCCTGGCCGGCTTCGAGTTTCCGTCCCTCATCAGCGACGAGGAGGTGGCCGACCTGGAGCGGTGGTGCGAGGAGAACGCCGAGAAGTTCCGCATCTTCACCTTCGGCCTGCTCTTCTGGGAGCGCGCCTGGGCGCTCAGGGGCATGGAGAACATCCTGATGGACATGGCCCTCGAGGAGCGCTTCTGTCACGAACTCTTCGAGCGCCTGATGGAACTCCACCTCGAGGCCCTCGACAAGATCCTACACCTGCCAATCGACTCGATACGCTTCGGAGATGACTTCGGCGGCCAGAAAGGCCTCCTGATGGGCCTGCCCTATTGGCGCAAGTACATCAAGCCGCGCCTTGCGAAAATGTATGGCAAGGTCCGCGACGCCGGGAAGATCGTCAGCATCCACAGTTGCGGCGACAACAGCGAGATTCTCGGCGAGATGATCGAGATGGGCCTCCAGGTCTTCAACCCCGCTCAGCCCGAAGCCAACGACCTGCCTGTCCTGAAGAAACTCTACGGCAGGCACCTGACCTTCGAGGGAGGCATCGGCACCCAGGTCACCCTCCCATTCGGCACACCCGACCAGGTGCGCGAGGAGGTCCGCCGCTGCCGAGAGGTCCTCGGCCCCGGCGGCGGCCTCATCATGACCACCACCAAGCCCATCCGGCCCGAGGTGCCCACGGAGAACGCAGTGGCCTGCGTCGAGGCGATCATCGAGGAAGCGGGGAAAGGCTCCCCGCAGTAGTTGAAACCGGAAGGCTGGCGGTTGCGTCAAAAACCCTGGAGGGGATAATGGCTCTGTGGGCCGACCGCACCAAGACGCCAGGAGAGAAAGATGGCTGAAGCGACGGAAGAAACCCCGCAGGTCTTCGACGAGACCGAGGTGGCCGAACTCGACCGCTTCCGCGAGGCCTGCGCGCGCCTCCGCGAGGAGATTCGAAAGGTCATCGTCGGACAGGACCAGGTGGTCGAGGAGGTGCTCCTGGCCATGTTCTCGCGGGGGCACTGCCTCCTCGAGGGGGTTCCCGGCCTGGCGAAGACCCTCCTGGTGCGGACCCTCGCCCGGGTCCTGTCCCTCCAGTTCCGCAGGATTCAGTTCACGCCCGACCTGATGCCCTCCGACATCACAGGCACGGAGATTCTCCGCGAGGACAAGGCCACCGGGCGACGCGAGTTCGAGTTCGTCCGCGGGCCCCTCTTCGCAAACATCGTCCTCGCCGACGAGATCAACCGCACCCCGCCGAAAACCCAGGCCGCACTCCTCGAGGCCATGCAAGAACACCGCGTGACCGCCAGCGGCAAGGAGTATCAACTCTCCGAGCCGTTCCTCGTCCTGGCCACCCAGAACCCGATCGAGCAGGAGGGCACCTATCCGCTGCCCGAAGCCCAACTCGACCGGTTCATGTTCCACGTGAAGGTGGACTACCCCAGTTTCGAGGAGGAGATGGAGGTCGTCCGCCGCACCACCACCCAGCGCGAGCCCGAAGTCGAACACGTCCTCTCGGGCGAGGACATCTGTCGCCTCCAGGACCTCGTCTATCGCATCCCGGTGCCCGAACACGTCTATCGCTACGCGGTAACGCTGGTGAGGAAGACGCGGGGTGGCGAGTCCGACGCGCCCGACTACATCCGCGAGTGGGTGGCGTGGGGCGCCGGGCCGCGCGCTTCACAATACCTGATCCTGGGGGCCAAGGCGCGCTCGATCCTCCTGGGCCGCGGCTACGCCGGAGTGGAGGACGTCCGCGCTGTCGCCCACCCCGTCCTGCGCCACCGCGTCCTGCTCAACTTCAACGCCGAGGCCGAGGGCGTGACCTCCGACCACGTTGTTGACCGCCTCCTCGAGGAGGTCCCGGCGATAGGCCCGGAGGACTGAGGTGGCGCGCCGCAAGCAACGCCAGATCGACCGCCGCGCCGTCGGGCGCATAAGCCGCCTCCAACTCCGCGCGCGCCTGGCCGTCGAGGGCTACTACTCCGGCATCCACAAAAGCCCATACCACGGCTTCAACGTCGAGTTCGCCGAATACCGCGAGTACTCCCCCGGCGACGACCCCCGCTACCTCGATTGGCGCGTCCTCGCCCGCACCGACCGCTTCTTCATCAAGCAGTTCGAGGCCGAGACCAACCTCAGTTGCTAC
Organism: uncultured Planctomycetota bacterium; assembly: GCA_964470215.1. Taxonomy (GTDB): domain Bacteria; phylum Planctomycetota; class PUPC01; order DSUN01; family DSUN01; genus CAYYCI01. The sequence continues at coordinate 15,258 of CAYYCI010000013.1, read as the reverse complement.
ATTCTCCTCGACTCCAGCGGCTCGATGGACTTCTCGACCGTCAGGGAGACGCGGCTCGACTACGGCGCGGCCCTGGCCGCCGCGCTCGCCCTCCTGATGCTCCACCAGGGCGACCAGGCGGGGCTTGTGGTCTTCGACAACCAGGTCCGCCAGTTCATCCCGCCGCGCGGCAACGCACGCCACTTCGGGGTGATCATGGACGCCCTCGAGGCCCTCACCCCCGGCGCCGACACCGACATCGCCGGTGTGCTCCACCAGATCGCCGAGCGGGTGCGCCGCCGCAGCATGGTGATCCTGATAAGCGACCTGTTCGACGACCCGGAACGCCTCCTGCGCGGCCTCCAGCATTTCCGCCACCGCCGCCACGAGGTCATCGTCCTTCATCTCATTGACGATGCCGAAGTGGAGTTCCCCTTCGAGCGGGTCACGCTCTTCGAGGGGATCGAGCGAGGCGAGGAGGTGGTGGTCGAGCCGAACGTGGTGGCGGAGGCGTACCGGCGGCGGTTCCGCCAGTTTCTCGACCAGGTCCGGCGCGGATGCGTCGAGAAAAACATTGACTACTACCGCATGTCGCTCTCGGAGCCATTCGACAAGGCGCTCACGGCCTACCTGGCGCGAAGGAAGTAAGAGCGGCCCGGCGGACAAACGAGACGACGCCTGATGAATTTCGCCCATCCCGAACTCCTCTGGCTGGCGCCTCTCGTGGCGCTCCCGGTGATCATCCATCTCCTGAACCGGCTACGCTACCGGCGGGTGCGCTGGGCCGCGATCGAGTTCCTCCTGACTTCGGAGCAGAAGGCGATGCGGCGGGCGCGCCTGCGCCAGATTCTCCTCATGCTCCTCCGCGTCCTCCTGCTGACCGCCGCCCTCGGCGCGCTGGCGCAGCCCATGCTCACCGGCGGGCTGGCCGCCCTCCTCGGCGGCTCCACCCAGGTGGCCGTGGCGCTCGACGCCTCGGCAAGCATGGCGGCCAGGAGACCGACCGGCTCGGCCTTCGAGGTGGGCAAGCGCCTGGCGGCGCAGGCCATCGCCGCCCTCCCGCGCGCGACCACCGCCATCGCCGGGTCGTATGCCGGGGAGTTCCGCTGCGCCTTCGCCCAGCCGCTCCAGGACAAGCGCGCGGTGGTCTCGGAACTGGAAGGGGCGCGCCAGACGGCCTGTCGGGGGAACGTGCCGGCGGCCATTCGCGCGGCCGCCGAGGCGCTCCGACGCGGCGGCGGAGGCGGGGTCATCTGGCTCCTGAGCGACCTCCAGGCAAGCGACTGGCGCCTCGACGACCAGGGCGAATGGCAGCAGGCCCTCCAGGCACTCACCGAGGCGGGGAAGCCGCGGCTGATCGTCACGGACCTCGGCGAGGAGGTCCAGGCGAACTTCTCGGTCGCCGGCCTCGCCCAGGGGCCGGCGGTGCCGGTCGAGGGCGACGCGCCGACCCTCACCGCCACCATAAACTTCGCCAGCGCCGCTGGCGGCGGAGGGGTTACCACTGTCGCTCTGTTTTTCGATGGCCGAAGGGTCGACTCGCGGACCATCGAGCCGAGCGGCCCGGGCAAGCGCCAGGTGGTTTTCCGCCTCCCGCCGCTGACGAAAGGCACACACGCGGGACGGCTGGAGTTGAGCGCCGACGCTCTGCCCGCCGACAACACCTACCACTTCGTGGTCAGGGCTGCCGAGCGCATCCCGCTGGCGGTCGTGGATGGGGGTCCATCGGGGCAGGTGCTCGGGGGCGCGGGCGATTTCGTCATGCTCGCCCTCGCACCATCCCCACAGGTTCGCTCGCCATATGCTCCCAGGCGGCTGCGCCCCGAGGAACTCGCCGCCGCCAGAGTCGAGGAATTCGCCGCGATCATCGTGGCCGGCGTCGAGCGCCTCGCCCCCGAGGCAGCGAAGAAACTCTCCGCATACGTCGAGGCGGGCGGACTGCTCGTCGTCTTCCCTCCGCCACGGGGAGACGCGGCGACCTGGAACGACTCCGGCCTGGTGAGCGCCAGGCTGAGCCAGATCACAACGGTCTCCGGCGAGAAGCGACTGAAGTTGGGCCAGGTCGCCCCGAACAACCCCCTGGTTGCCACCTTGCCCGCCGAGGGACTCGACTCGGTCCTCATCGGCAAACTCTGGGCAATCCAGCCCGGCCCCGCTTCCGAGATTCTCGTCCACACCGAGGATGGCAAGCCTTTCCTCCTGAGGGAGCAGAAGGGGAAGGGGCGGGCCTACCTCTTCGCGACGACCGCGCAGGTGGATTTCTCTAACCTTCCGCTCACCCCGCCTTTCCTCTTGCTTCTCCACCGCGTGGTGGGGAGCCACGTGGCCGAACTCCTCGAGCCCCTGAGCCATCTGGCCGGAGCGCCGGTGAAACTGCGCGCGGGCGAGGCGGTGGCCGGGGTCATCGCTCCCGACAACCGCCGAGTGGCATTTGAGCGGCGGGCGGGCGAGATCGTGGTGGCCGCGACACAGGCCGCCGGCGTTTACCACGCCGAGCCCGCTGGTGGAAAGGCGCCGCTCTTCGCGGTCAACGTCCCACCCGAGGAAAGCGAACTCGAGCGAGTCACCCCCGAGAGGATCCGGGAACTGTTGCCGGCGGTGTCGGTGGACTTCACGGACGGGTCGGCGGCTCGGCTGGACCTGGCGACCTCGGCGGGTTCGGAGCGAGCGGCGTTGAGTTTTCCCCTTGCGTTGGCCGCGCTCGGTTTCTTGATCGGCGAGGTGGCCCTGGCGCTCTCGATCACCGCGCGGGCGCGCACAGCCGCAAAAACCCTGGAGGCCGAGACCTAGAGGATGGGCACGACGCGCCTTGTCTTCGATTGCCCAGTGCCGCCGTGGGTGGTCTGTGTGGCGACCGCGGTGGCGCTGTGCGTGGTTGCCGTCCTGGCGCGGCGCGACACTGCGCGCCTGCGCGCCGCCACCCGCGCCGCGGTCCTGGCCCTCCTGGCCCTCGGGACCCTGATGCTCGGGGCAATCGCTCTCGGCCCGCGGGTGATCCGCCGCTGGCGCGACCCCCGGAAGCCGCTGTGCCTGGTGCTCGTTGACGGCTCGCGGAGCATGCTCTTCGAGGATGCCTACGACGCTCGCTTCCTCGCCCGCTTGTCGGGCAAGAACCCGGCGCCCCCAGGGAGGAGGAAGGCGAGCCGCGAACAGGTCGTCAGGCTCCTTCTTGGGGCTGGCCCCGACGGTTGGCTCGACCGTCTGACCGAGCGGTTCGAGACGGTGGGCTGGCGGTTCTCCGACAAACTCGACCGCCTGCCGCTCGCGCGCGGGGCCGACGACTACAAGATTGACGAGAGAGGCTTCGCCACGGCTCTCGGCGACGCTCTCCGGCGTGCCGTCAAGCCCACTGGCGGGCGAACGCCCAGGGCGGTCGTGGTGATAAGCGACGGGGCCTGGAACAAGGGCCGCGACCCCTCCGAGGCGGCGCGGGTGTTGGGGAGGATGGGCGTGCCGGTCTTCGCCGTGGGACTCGGCGAGGTCAGCCCGCCGCCCGATTTCGCCGTCCTGGCGCTCAGGGCGCCCCAGCGCGCCCTCGTCGGCGACGAAGTGGTCATCACCGCAGAGGTGGCGGGGAGCGCGGGACAGGCCGTTCCGTTCCCGGTCAAACTCCTCGTCAACGGCAGCGAGCGGAGCGCCAAGCGAGCCGTCACGCCCGGCGGGAAGCCGACCGGGGTGGTCTTTTCGTTCGTGCCGACGCGCCCGGGCTTCCACACCGTGGTGGTGAGCATCCCGGGGGCCAGCGACGAACAGACCACCTCGAACAACCAGATGCAGGCGGTCGTGGAGGTCGTGGAGCAGAAGATCAGGGTGTTGCTGGTCGAGAGCGAGCCGCGATGGGAGTTTCGCTTCCTGCGAAACGTCCTCGAGCGAGACCCCTCGGCCGAGACGACCGTGTGTCTGCTGCGGCCGGGGGTCGGCGCGCTCAAGGGTCAGGGCTACCTGGCGACCCCGCCGACGGACAAGTCGGGCCTGGACAAGTTCGACCTGGTGGTCCTGGGAGACACACCGCCGAGGAGCCTGCCCGAGGAGTTTTTCAAAGAACTGGTGGATTTCGTGCGCGTGCGCGGCGGGGCGTTGATCGTGATCGCGGGCCGCAGGGGCAACTACCGCGCACTGGCCGGCACCCCGGTCAAGGACATTCTCCCCGTCATCCTCGAGGGCGCGGTGGCCGTCGAGGCACCGGGCCAGCCGTTCGCCGTCGAACTCACCCAGGAGGGTAGCGAACACCTTCTGGCGCGCCTGGCTCCCGACCCTGAGACGAACGAGCGGCTGTGGCGGCGGTTGCCGGAGGTGCGGTGGTCGGCGGCGCTTGGGGGGCTGGCTCCCGGGGCCACCGCCTTGCTCGTCCATCCTTTCTCGCTCGCCGGCCCGACCAAACTGCCGCTGCTGGCCATCCAGCGGGTGGGAGCCGGGAAGGTGATGTTCCTGGGCACGGAGGACACCTGGCGGTGGCGGCGCGAGGTCGGCGACAAGTATCACTATCGCTTCTGGGCACAGGCCGTCCGCTGGATGGTCAAGAAGCAGTTCATGAAGGGCGACCCGCGCGGGCGCCTGCGCCTGAGCCGAGCCGAATGCGATGTGGGCGAAGAGGTCGAGGTCGAGGCGTTTTGTCTCGGTCCCGACGGCTACCCGTTGCGTTCGGGGCGGGTGTGGGTGGAGGTCCGCCGGGAGGATGGCAGTGGGGAGCGCGTGGCGATGAAGCCGGTGGCGGGCGGCTGGGGGAAGTTCCGCGCGGTCCTGCGGCCGGGAAAACCGGGGAACTATCTCTGCCGTCCCATCGTCTCAATCTATGGGGAGGAACCGTTGGCCTCGGAGGCGAGGCTGAAGGTGTCGGTGGCCGACCTCGAGAAGCGCTTCCTCGCCCAGGACACCCACACCCTCTCGGCTATTGCACAGGCGAGCGGCGGAGAGTATCTTAGAGTGGAGGAAATCGAGCGTCTGCCGGGGCTTTTGGAGACCAGGGTGGAGCGTCGGGTCCTGACGGCCGAGTTCTCGCCCTGCCGCCACTGGGCCTACTACTGCGTCCTCGCCGTGGTCTTTGCCTCTTGCTGGCTCCTGAGAAAAAGGAGCGGTCTGGCATGAGCACTGCACTGCCCAGGACCGTCGAGCGGGTCATCTCCGGCTACCGCCGGCGATGGCGGTTGGTGAGGGTCCACTCTGGCTTTTTCCTGACGGTTGCCATTCTCGGGTCGGCCACCGGCGCGGCGGTGGCGGCGGACCGCCTGCTGCGTCTGGTGCCGACGGCCCGCCTGGTGGCGTTCGCGGCGATCGTGGTCTGCGCGGTGGCATGCCTGTCCTGGCTGGTGGCGTGGCCGGCGCTGCGGCGGCTGCGCGATCGCCAGGCCGCCGCAGAACTCGGCCAGCGCTTCCCGGAGGCCCAGGAGGACCTGGTGAGCGCGGTGGAGTTGAGCCGCGAGAGACACGCCGCCTCCCCGGGTCTGATTCGCTCCGCACTGGAACGGATAGCCGAGCGGACGAAGTGGGTTGACTACCGCGCGGCAGTGCCGTTGCGACCCGTTGCGGTTGTGGTGGCCGCGGCGGCGGTCGTCGTCGCGGCGTTCCTGGTCGCATACCGCTTCCGCCCGGAGGCGGTCTCCAACGCCCTGTTGCGCCTCTTCCGCCCCTCGGAGGAAATCCCCTACTTCTGCTACACGAAATTGAGCATCAGTCCCGGCGACACGGTGCTCTGCCGCGGCGACGAACTGACTCTGAAGGTGGTGACCACGCGGCGACCCGCCCGCCTGGCGCGGCTCTATCTCGTCAAGAATGGCAAGGAGCGTCGGCGAGTGGAGCTGCCCTGCGAGGATGGGGTGGCGAGTTGGAAGAGCGGGCCTCTCTTTGACGACATCCGCTACCGTGTGGCGGCGGGCGACGCTCTCTCCCCCTGGCACCACGTCCGCGTGGTCCCGCCCCCGGCGGTCAAGAAACTGAGCGCAATCGTCCAGGCCCCGGACTACGCGGGGAAGCGAGAAAAACGGCTGGACGAGGTGGCTGGGAGCCTCGAGGTCATCCGTGGCAGCACGATCAGTCTCGTCGTGACCCCTTCCAGGCGTGGCGACGGCCCGAAGTTCCGGTGCGGGGGCGAAATCCGCTTCGACGGCAAGACCATCGCCTTGCAACCGCAGCCGGACGGCTCTCTGGTTTCCGGGGCTTTCGTGCCGGAGGCGAGCGGGCGGTGCGCGATCGCGCTCAGCGATGGGTTCGGGCTGAAGAGCAAGAGCGCCGACGGCCTGGCGCTCAAGGTCGTTGCCGACGAGGTGCCGAGGGTGGTCATCGAGCGCCCCGGCCGCGATCTCTTCGCCCTGCCTCACCAACGTCTCACAGTCGAAGCGACGGCGGAGGACGAGTTCGGGATTCGGGCTCTGACCATCGCCTTCCGATCCCTCCGCGGAGGGGAGCCGGAACGCTGGAAGGCACAACTCCTGGCCGAGGGCGGCCCGGACAAGCCCCGCCTGCGAGGCCAGTGGGGTGTGGACCTCGAGCAGTTCGGGCTCTCGCCCGGACAGGTTCTGGAGTATCGTGCCGAGGCCGCGGATTTCGCGGGGGAGGCGCTCTTCCGCCGCGGCCGCTCGCGCACCTTCCGCGTGACCATTCTCAGCGAGATGGAACACCTCGAGATGGTGATGCGCCAGATGCGGGAGATGGCCGTGGAACTGTTGCGTCGGGCGGCAGCCCAGAACGCCCAGGCCTCGGAGGCCGGGCGGCTGGCCGAGGCCGCTGCCGAGCGGGCAGTGGGCGAGGAAGCCCGGCGCGCGAGAGACCGCCAACTGAACGAACTCCGCAGGGCCGCTCAACTCTCCCGCCGCCTCAAGGCTCTCACCCCCCAACTCGCCCAGAACCCGGCCACTCCCGAGCGCACCCTGGCCGCGATGGAGCGGGTGAGCCGGGCGCTCACCTCGGTGGCCAACGGCTCGATGCGCAACGCCGCCAACCAGTTCGGCCAGGCCGCCACCAGCAACACCCCCATCCCGATGCTGCGAGGAGCCGGGAACGAGGCCTCGGAAGCGGCCCGCCAACTCGAGCACCTCGCGCGCGTGGTCGAGGGCCTGGCCAGGGGCGGCATCCTCGAGCGGTTGGCCTCGAAGGCCGATGCCATCGCCGCGCGCCAACGCGGCCTGCGTGAAAACCTCCTGCCGATAGCCCGCAAGAGCCTCGGGGCCGACCCCTCGAGCCTGTCGAAGGACGAACGCGGCAAACTCGAGCGCCTGGCCTCTGCCCAAGAGGCGGTCGGGAAGGATATCGAGGAACTCTCGAGGGAGATAGCCCGCGCGGCCGGCGAGCTGGCATTCAGCAGCACCGCCGACGCCGCCACTGCCTCGAAAGCCCACGAGAAACTCAAGAACGACAAGGTGGCGGAGCGAGCCGAGCGGGTGGCCCGGCGCCTGAAGGAGAACGCCCTCTTCTCGCAGTTGCCGGAACAAGAGGGCGTGGCTCATTCGCTCAACGAGGTGGCCGACATCCTTCGCCAGCGGGTCGGCTCCGAACAACTCGACGCGCTCGCGCGCGAACTCGAGGAGTTCATCCGCAGGCAGAAGGAGGTCAACAGCGCCATTGACCTCGCGATCAAGAAAGACGAGAAGGCGCTGCGGCCGCCACAACTCGGCACCCGCCAGAGCGACCTCCAACGCGACGTCCTCGAACAGGCCGCGGCGCTCTTCTGGCTGGCGCGCGAGTTGGCCGGCTTCCGCTCGCGCACGGCCAACCTCCTCGAGGCGGCGGGCAAGGAGATGGGCCTGGGGGCCTCGGCTCTCTTCCAGCGCGACCTGCCCACCGGCCTGGACCACGGCAAGCGAGCGCTGGCCATCCTCGAGCAGGCGCGGGAGCAGTTCCGTTCCGAGAGCCAGCAACTCCAACAGGCGGCGATGAATGCCCAGGTCCTCGAGGCGATCCTGCTCCTTCAGCGGTGCATCCTGGGCCAGAAGCGGGTGATCGAACTGACGACCTACGCCGACCGCCTGCGCGAGAAGGCCCACGAGGACTTCGACCGGATGGCCGTGCGCGTGGGGAAGAACCAGGCCGACGTCGAGACCGACACGAAGAAACTCCGGAAGAAACTCTCGGCGCGGTTCCCACGCGCGGCGGCGGTGACCGGCAAGGCCGCCGAGAAGATGGCCCTCAGCCGAATCGCCCTCGGGGCCGGCGACACCGGGAAGGAGACGCGCGAGGTCCAGCGCATGGCGCTCGCGCTCCTCGAACAACTCATCTCGGACCCGCGCAACGGGCTGTGCGGGGCATGTGCGGGCGCGCAGGGGATGATGGGCATGATGGCCGCGGGAGCCACCGCCGGCGGCTTCACCGGCGGGGCCAACGCCCCCATCTTTCCTGCGACCCTCGGCGAGGCCGCCAACGAGACCTGGCGACGAGTCCACGAGCGGTTCACAGAGAAACTGGGCGCGGCCGCTGACGTCCACGTGCCGCCGCGCTTCCGCGAACTCCTCGACGCCTATTACGAAACCCTGCGCAAGGAAGCCACGCGGTGAAGCGACCCCTGCGACAATTCGCCCTCGCTTTCGTGGCCCTGGCCGCCACACCTTGCCTGGGCGCCAGCGAGGGCAAGGTCACGCCCGAACTCGAACAGGCCGTCCGTCGCGGCCTCGACTTCCTCGCCCGGACACAGAAACCGAACGGCTCCTGGCCGGGGAATTACGGCTCGGTCAGCGGGGTCGTGGGCCTGGCGATGATGTGTTTCCTCGCCCACGGCGAACTGCCCGACGAGGGACCCTACGGCCACGTCATCCGGCGAGCCGTGGACTACATAGTCAAGAACCAACAGGAGAACGGCCTTCTTTCCGGCTCCGGGGGGAGCCCCATGTACAGCCACGGCTTCGCCACTCTGGCCCTGGCCGAGGCCTACGGCATGATTGACGACCCCCGCGTGGGGCCTGCGCTCAAGAAGGCCGTGGGCCTGATCGTCAAGTGCCAGAACCAGCTCGGCGGCTGGCGCTACAGCGTCGGCTCGACCGACGCCGACACCACCGTCTCGGGCGCCCAGATGGTAGCGCTGCGCGCCGCCGCGAACGCGGGGATCGAGGTTCCGGTCTCCACGATCCAGCGCGGTGTGGCCTTCTACAAGCGCTGCTTCTGTCCCGGCGGCGGCTTCGGCTACACTGGCCCCGACAGCCCGAGCCAGGCGCGCTCGGGCATCGGGCTGCTGGTGCTGAGCCTGTGCGGGGCATACAACTCGCGCGAGGCGAAAGCCACCGCCGAACTCCTGATGGGCGGCGGGAACGGCATGATGAGGTTCGTCGGCGGCTTCAGCGGGTATTACTACTATGCCTGCTACTACTGCGCGCAGGCCATGTTCCAGGCGGGCGGCAAGTACTGGCGACACTGGAACGAGACGACCACCCCGGCCCTGATCGCCATGCAGTTGCCCGACGGCTCGTGGCCACGAACGGGCCTCGACCAGGTGACCTCGACCGTCTTCGCTCTCCTGGCCCTCGAGGTCAACTACAACCTCCTGCCCATCTACCAGCGCTGAAGGAGCGATGAGATGATATCGAGAATGGCGCTCGTCCTCGGCCTCTTGGTGCTCATTCCACCGGCCATGGCCGATGTGGTCGAGGTTCAGGTTCAAGCCGCGCAGCCCGCTCCCGATGTCATCTTCGTCCCCAAGCCCAAGGATGAGGGCGAAACGCTCGACGAGAACGCCAGGACCAAGGACAAGGCGGTCGGCGACGTCGTGACCACAATCAGGGGCGACAAGGTCGTCGGGCGGGTGGTGGCCATCGAGGGCGGGAAGCTGCGCCTGACCGCCCCACACTTCGTCGGAGAGGTCGTCGTCGAGGCATCCGCCCTCGACCGCATCCAGTTCACCCCCACCGAAGAGTTCCGTGGGGCCGACGTCGTCGTCCTCAGCAACGGCGACTCGATCGCCGGGCAGATCGTGGCCATCACGCCCGAGGCGGTGGTCATCGAGTCCGAGCCGACCGGGCCGCTGAAAATCTCGCGCAAGATCGTAACCGAACTCGCCTTCTCCCGTCGCCTCGGGGTTTCCATCGAGAGCCACTTCGCACAGGGACGCATGGAGCCCTGGACGGCCGTCGGACCCGGGTGGACGCTGGCCGATGGAGTGCTCCAGTGCACGAACTACGGCGGCCAGAGTTGCCTCGTCGCGCCCTTCGAGCAAGACGGCCCGACCACGATGGTCGTGGACGTCCAGGGCATCAGCGGACGCTACATAAACTGCGAACTGGTTCTCTGCGCCGACACCAAGAACGTGCCCTACGGCCGCAACAGCGTGATCGCGCGCTTCTACAGCAGTTACTTCTATCTGATGTATTGCCGCAACGGCGGGACCAACTCGTTGACCAATCGCCACATTGGGCGCTCGACCCGCAGCGGCACGCTGCGGTTCGCCTACGACCCCAAGACAGGGAAGGCGCGAGCCTGGCTCAACACCATGGACCTCGGGGAGTACGCGGTGCCGAACCATCCGAGCAAAGGCTCGTTCGTCATGCTGGTCAGCCGCCAGCCTTGTCGCATCAAGAGCCTCCGCGTGACGAAGGGCATCGTCCCACCCAGCACGACCCCCGCCAGGGACAAGACGATCAAGGCCCACGTCGTCCACTTCGTCAACAACGACCGCGTGGCGGCCGAGGAAGTGACGCTGGCCGACGGGAAACTCCAGATGAAAAGCGCGCTGGGAGAACTCTCCTGCCCCGCCGAGCGAGTGGCCTCGATCGTCTTCCGGCCGGATGCCGTCGAGAAGCCGCGCCGGCGCAAGGGCGACGTGTGGGTCGAGACCACCGCAGGTCGCCTGACCATGCAGTTCGAGCGCCTGACCGCCGAGTTTCTTTTCGGCAAGTCTTCTCACCTCGGCCAGGTCAAGGTTCGTCGCAACGCCCTCAAGGGCCTCAGGTTCAACATCTACAAGTAGGTTGGCAGAATGAGACGCGTCCTGCTGGTCTTCCTCGCCGCATGTGTCGGCCCCGCCAGCGGAGCCACCCGCACAATCCCGATGGCCAGGGTCGTCGAGAGCCTCGTCGCCGACCTGGGGGACGACGTCTACCAGGTCCGCGAGCGCGCCACGGCCGCGCTCCGGCGCATCGGCTACGCGGCACGTCAGCCCCTCGAGGCCGCGGCCCGCTCGGATGACCCGGAGATCAGGATCCGGGCACGCGACATCCTCCGCGACATCACCCTCGGCGTCACGCCCGAATGGCCGGCAGAACTGGTCCTCCTCGCCCGACACTTCGACCAGCAACCGCGCCACACGCGCTACGACGCCCTGCGACGCATCGGCGCTATCGGCACCCCGGCCGTCCCTTTCCTCGTCTCGCGCCTGGCCAAGGGCGAGCCCAACGACGCCAACTACGCACTGAACTTCATCCAGTCAATGACCGACCCACGCGTCCCCGAACTCATCATCAGCCTCATCAAGGAACCCGACAACGACTATCTCACCCAGGCATTGGCGTGGGCGCAGGCGCGGCGCGGCGACACCGTCAGCGCCCTGGGGGCAATCGTCGAGAAGCGGCTCCCTCCGGAACTCCTCAAGAAGGCCGCCGACCCCGCCATCGGCCGGCTCACTGCGAAACTCAAGACAAGCCCCCGCGAGGCCGCCCAGGCGGCCGCCGCGGCAGCGGCCGCCCATCCCGACGACCTCCGCCCCCTCTACGTCCAGGCCCTCGCCCTCCTGGCACTCGACCAACCCGAGAAAGCAGCCGAGGCCCGCCAGCGAGCGCTCAAGTCGCTCCCGGGCAAACCCGAAGCCCACTACCTGGCCGCCAGGATGCTCACCGAGCTCGGCCGCTACCGCTTCGCCGTGCCCGAATGGCAAAAGATCATGGACGCCCCGCCGGAGGATAGCCCCCTCGACGTGGCGGCCCACCTTGCCCTCAACCGCATCTACTCCGAGAACGGCCTCTACGAAATGGCCGCCGACCACCTCGGCAAGGCCGTCGGGAAGGCCGCGAAACTCGACCCCCAGAACCCCATCCCCCAGACCATCGTCCAGAGCATCCACGCCGAACTGAGCCGATTGAGGTCCTACGGCGCCAAGTATCCCCAGGAAGGCATCGTCGTCGAAGACCGAATCCCGGAAAAAGAGGTGGGCGTCGAGGTCGCCATCGAGGCCCAGGACGGCACGACCGACGAACTCCGCGCCGCGCTCGCTACAGCCAGCCTCCACCTGGAACTCCGCGCAGGCTCCCCCCCGATGCGCCTCCTCGATGTCGCGTCCGTCTCATTCCGCTACGACCGCCAGAAGAAAGCCCTCGACATCCTCCTGGGCGAGAAGCCAGCCTGCGAGCCCGTCCCCTTCGAGGCGCCGAAGGAGAAGGCCCGGTTCGCCGTCCATTGTGGCGACGCCGCATATCTCTTCCGCATCTCGCCCGACGGCACGTGTGAACAACTCGCCCGCTACACCAAGAACTACCGCCTCAAGATAACCCTCGGCCCCAGGCTGCGCATCTGCACCGGCCACGCCGTTGCCCTCGGCGGCAAGACCTACGAGTGGGAGAAAGCCAGGGCGGGAATCCCCCTCGACACCCTCCCGCGCCGCCTCGTCCTCGCCATTCAGGCCACCAGCCCTGCCGGCCCGCGCATCACGGTCCGCCGCACACTGGAATTCTCCGAGCCTGACCTCGTCGCCGATTTCCTCAAGACCCCCGACGACCGGGCCGCAAAAGCGCGGGTACCCAGCAAGTAAACCGTCCCGCGCGGTCAGTGAATGCGCCGATGCGGCTAGGCGAGGGCGACTCGAGGTGGAGGGAAGCACGATGGCTTTGCGGTTCTGGCGACGCGTCCGCCTCGCGCCGGGCCTTACGCTGAATCTCAGCAAGTCGGGAGCATCGCTCTCGGTCGGCCGGCGCGGAGCGAGGTTCACAGTCGGCCCGAGGGGCAAGCGGGCCACCGTCGGTATCCCAGGCACCGGCCTCTTCTACACCGTCACAGAGCCGACCCACCGCAAGAACGCCCAGGAGAGCCGGCCCGCTCCCCTGAAACTGACGTTCTTCGACAGGCTCCTTATCCCGAAGTCCGACGAGGCGCTCATTGATGGCTGCCGCGAGATGGTCTGTGGGAACTACCAGGGCGCGTATCGCCACTTCCGTCGCGCGGCCCATCTCGCCGACGGGGCCTTCCTGGCTGGGTTCCTGGCGCTAAAGCAGATGCGGCTGGACGAGGCCGAACGCTACCTGCGCTTCGCGGCGCGTCGCTCCTCGAGCCTGGGGCGGCGCCTGGCTCGCTACCACCTCGACGCCACCCTTCACGTCCCGGTTGCCTCGGAGATAATGGCCGTCGTCAGGCCCAATCTCGAAGGGGTTCTCCTGGGCCTGGTCGAGGTCTATCAGCGCCAGCGGCGCTGGCGCGAGGCCGTCGAGTGTCTGGAACGCCTCCGCCGAATCGCTCCCGACGACCCGGTAGTTGCCCTGTCGCTGGTCGAGATGCTCATGGAGGCGCCCGGGGCGAGCGAGAGGACGTGGCGCTACGTCGTTCGCCTGACCGAGCAGGCCGACAACGCCAGCCCGATCCACACAGCCTTGTTGCTCTATCGGGCGCGGGCACTGCGGCGCCTCGGCCACCCCGAGGCCGCGCGGCAGACCCTCACCCTGGCCATGCGAAGGAAGAAAGACCGCCCCGACGAACTCCGCCACGCCCTCCTCTACGAGCGGGCATTGGCACACGAGGACCTCGGCCAGAAGGCCCGCGCCCGCCGCGACCTCGAACGCCTCTACGCCCAGGCCCCACGCCATAAGGACGTCGCCAGGCGCCTGGGCCTTTGATTGCCTGAGACAACTCGGCACGAGGAAGGGTATCCCACGGGCCGAGACGGCCCGCCTGGGTGGCAGAAAACGATGGGGCCGACGAATGCGCTTGTAGGCTGGGCGACTCGCCCCGCGACAGCCGCCTATCCCGCTAATCCCTGAAGGGTAAGGCGCTCGGCCAGGTGGCAGCGGACGAACCGCCCGGGTTGCAGTTCCACCAGGTCGGGCACTTCCTCGCGGCAGATGCCCTGGGCGTAGTTACACCGCGGGTGGAAGTGGCAGCCCGATGGCGGGTTGCCGGGGTCGGCGACCTCGCCCCGCAACACGACCCGCCGCTTCTTCCCTCCCGGCTCCGGCAGCGGGACAGCGGAGAGCAGCGCCTCGGTGTAGGGGTGCAGGGGCTGCTCGAAGAGGCTCTCGACGCCGGCAACCTCGACCAGCCGCCCGACATACATCACCGCGATCCTGTCCGAGATGTGGCGGACGACCGTCAGGTCGTGGGCGATGAACAGATAGGTCAGGCCGAGGCGTTCCTGGAGCTCGGCCAGGAGGTTGAGAACCTGGGCCTGGACGGAGACGTCGAGGGCCGACACCGGCTCGTCGGCGACGATGAGTTTGGGGTTGAGAGCGAGGGCGCGAGCGATGCCGATACGCTGCCGCTGTCCCCCGCTGAAGGCGTGGGGATAGCGGCGCAGGTGGTGGGGAGCAAGGCCGACCTGGGCGAGGAGTTGCTTGACCCGTTCCTCACGCTCGCGGCGACTGCGCATGCCGTGGACCAGTAGCGGCTCGCCCACGATGTCGAAGACCGTCATCCGGGGGTTCAGCGACGAGTAGGGGTCCTGGAAGACCATCTGCATCTGGCGCCGCAGGCGCTTGAGTTCGGCGCCCTGGGCCTCGAGAACGTTGACCATCTCTCCGTCGTCGGCGCGGAAGAGCACCTCCCCGGCTGTTGGCTCGATGGCCCGCAGAATGCAGCGCCCACAGGTGGTTTTCCCCGAGCCGCTCTCGCCCACCAGGCCCAGGCATTCGCCCTCGGCGATCGCGAAACTGACCCCGTCCACCGCGCGCACGTGCCCGACCACCCGGCGCAACACCCCGCCGAGGACGGGGAAATGTTTCACCAGGTCGCGAACGATGAGCAATTCTTTCCGTTCTTCATTCATTGGCGTTCATGTTCACCACAGAGACACAGAGGACACGGAGATTCTCTCACAGAACGAATCACAGAACAAGACGACGGATCCCTTCCTTGAGCACTGGCACATTGAAGTTAACTAGCAGCCCGACCCTGATGCCGAGAAGGCGCATATAGGTGAGCAATTGCGCCGTGTGAACCGCGGTGAGTGTTTCGACAGACTTAATCTCGACGAGCACGCGGCCATGCACGAGCACGTCGAGCCGATAGCCGCAGTCGAGTTCGACCCCCTTGTAGTTGATCGGGATGTTCCTCTCGCATTCATACGGGATCCCGCGAAGGGTCAGTTCACGGCAGAAGCACTTCTGGTAGGCCGACTCCAGGAGACCCGGGCCAAGATGCTTGTGGACCTCTATGAGCGCGCCGATGATC
>CAYYCI010000012.1:0-18890 GCA_964470215.1 uncultured Planctomycetota bacterium | reverse complement strand
ATTCACACAGCCTGGTCGCCGGCCCCAGCCCCAGGACGAGAACCCCGGTGGCGAACGGGTCGAGGGTGCCCGCGTGGCCCACTCGCACGCCGCGCGGCACCTGCCGCCGCACCCAGGCCACCACGTCGTGGCTCGTCAGGCCCTCTGGCTTGTCAACGTTTAGTAGCCCGAACATCGCGGTTCCATCGTGTGGGTGTAACTTTAGATTGTAGCCACTGGCGCAACGGCGACCAACTGGCATGCACCGCGCGGGTCGGTCATTCGTAGATCAGCCACGCGGTGGCGCGACACGAGCGAGCCGCTCTCACCCGGAGCCAATGAGCCGAGAAACCATCCGGGAACTCGTGGACCACCTTCTGGCCATTCGGGACGGCGATCTTCTGGTAGGTCACCCACGTCCCGTCCTTCAGGAAATCCACCTCGATGGTGAATTCCACCGGCCCGTCGGCATCGTGGGAGAGGACGATTCGCTTCCTGTCGAACCCGGTCATCAGGTATGGGTCCGAGGGCTCCCCTGGTTGGACGCTGGTGTTGCGCCAGGGGCCTCCGACGCCGCGGGGCTTGCCGAATTGCCAGATGTCCTCGATCCCCCCGAACCAAAGCCCCACAGCGTCTTCGGCCCGGAAGTAGTGGCCATCGGGGGCGGCGTCGAGGCGGTTGCCCGCTACGACCAGAAGCCCGCGCCAGGAACAGAAGTCGGCGATCTGCCTGTCGTGGCTGGCCAGGGGCTTCAGCCCCCCGAGATCGCCGCGCGGGATTTCGTAGAGGAGGCCGCAGCAGTTCATCAGGTAGCGCTCGGTTACGACCTCGCGGAGGAGGCGTTGGGAGTGGCTTTCGGGGAAGTCCTCGACGGCCTTGGGCAAACGATACCTCTTGCGGCCCGCCTCGATGACGACCGACGCATCGTCCCAGGTGATGCGGTACTTGCCGTAGAGCCTCGCATCGGGTTTTCCCCGGGGCGCCAACCTCAGGAGTGTGGCGATTCGCTTCTTGTTCGCCGCGTTGTCCTCGCAGCGCCTCAGGACCACGTCCTTGTCTATCGCATAGAGGGTCTGGCCTTCGGCGTCGGTGCGACTGGCCAGGAACCACAGACGCCCATCGAAAGGCAGGAGCACCCCTCGGCTCTGTGGGGCGTCCTCGCCCACACGGGCTATGCTCTGGAACAACTGCTCGTTGGGCTCGCGGCCGGAGTTGGTGAAATGGAAGTAGGCGGTGGCTTTGCACGGCTTGTCGGCGACCAGCCGCGCCCACCAGCCGCCCAATCCGGTGGGCAGAATCTCGAAACGATAGCCGCGCGGCCCCACGGCCAGGGTCTTCCACGCCCGCCACGAGCCGGCGCCGTCGCGGTCAATCTCGACGGTGAAGTTTACCTCGCGGTCGCTCTCGTTCAGGAGGTGGAGCGCCCGCTTCTGGAAGCCGCCGATGAGGAATGGGTCGGATGGTTTCCCTGGCTGGATGTCGTCGTGGACCCACGGCCCGCCCCAGCCGGCCGGCGGGCCGAACTTCTTCAAATCCTCATAAGAGCCGAACCAGAGGTTCGACTGTGGCTGGCCGCCGAGCGGGTTCCCCATCACCGAGGTGTCGTCGGCGGCAAGGACGAGACGACCGCGCCAGTGGCAGAAGTCGGGGTACATGCGGTAGTGCATGGCGATGGGACGAATCCCCGCCGTCTGGCCAGGTCTGAAGCCTGGAGGGAAGTCGAAGAACATCCCGTGGAAGTCCATCATGTAGCGTCCGCCGCCGATCTCGCGGATGCGCGGCCACTCGGTGAACCAGCCATGGTCGGCGTCGTGGGTGTAACTGGCCTTCGGGAGGCGGTAGTTGTGCCAGGCACCCCGGTAGCGGGTCTTCAGGATGACCGAACGGTGGTCCCAGCCGGTGGCCCACAGCGGGATTTCGGGGTCGGCGTCGTCGGCTGCCCCGAGGATGCCGCCTGGGCCTGTGACCTCGCAGAACTTCTTGTGCTCGAGCAGGGTCCAGCGTTTGCCGTCCCACTCGGCCAATCCGCCGCCGTTGCCGTTGTTGGCCACGACCACCACGCCCTGTCCCGTGTAGCCGCCCTTGCCATGTTTGCCAGTGACCCCGCGCTCCTGGACCCTGAAGAGTCGCTTGTAAGATTGGTCGTGGACGTTGACCTGGAAGAACGCGCCTTCCATGTCGAACATGTAGACCTTGTTGGCGGGGTCGGTCAGGTGACGGGAGACGGCGGTTATGCGCGCTCGCAGTTTGGTCGAGCGGACGCGGCCATTGCGGTCTATGAAATAGGGGCCGATGACCAGTTGATCCGATTCGCGGTGGACGAGGCGCCCTGCGTGGGTTCCCCCGATGCTTTCGGGGCGAAGGGTGAGATTGAGGTTCTCGTCCACCTCGTAGAGTTTGCCGTCGCCGTAATGGGCCGGGTAGGTGATGAACCACAGGCGGCCGGCCCAGGGCACCACGGCCCCGATGCCGCATTCGGTCTTCCGGTCGGAGAGCGCGGCGAGGTGGGGATACACCCCGCTGACGCAGATGCGGCGCTCGCCGCCTGCTGCCGTCACGGCGGTCATCAGCATCGCTCCCAGGAAACGCAACTTGCCCATCGGACCACCTGCGTTGCGTGGTCGGCCATGGCGTTCATATTCTACTGTTTCGGCCCCGGGGGCAAAGTCTCGTCGTTGGGTGTGGGCGGGACGTCCCCATCCTCTTTTCAACGGCTGCGGCGGGTGGGGCGGCTGGGTGGGCGGGGGACGGTGTAGCGGCCTGAAGGGCGTGGCTTAGGGTAGGAGCGGTTGGGGGGCGAGTAGCGAGGACTGCTTCCGGTCGTTCTCGACGATTCGTCCGTGGTGGTTTTCGGCGAGGGGCCGGTCGGCTGGCGCAACGTCGGCCGCTTCGTCGGTGGGAGACTCGGTGCGGTCCTCTGGAGCGAGCGGGTGGTTGATGGCAATGTCCGGGTCGGTCTCGGTGGGGCTGGGATGGAGGGGCGAGTGGGCAACTTCGGGCTTGGGCTCGAGGGCTTCGGCTTCCCGCTCTCGGGGAGCCTCGGGCCGACGAATGGCTGCGAGCGGACGTGCGGCGGCGGGAAGACGGCGGGCCGCCTCGGCTCCGGGGGCCGGCGCGTCGGCACGCGCTGAGGCTCGCGCGAAACGGGTATCAGCGTCCGCCCTCGAACCGTAGGCTCCGGTTTCCCTGGCGCCGTTCGCTGGGTGGGGATCGTGATGATCCTCGGCTTCGGTGGAGACTGGCGCGTGGCGGGAGGCTTCGTCGTGGTCGGTTTCGGCTGAGGCAGGGCAGGGCGCTCGGGCCTCCGGACGGTCGGGAAGGTAATGACCCTTGCCGGGGTCGTGGTCCGCGGCTTCCGCTCCGGCGGCTGTGGCCTCACTGGCTGCCACAGGCGGCGAGGAGAGACCGAGGAAGGGCTTCTGGTCGCGTGTGGCGGGGACTGAATGTTCGGGCGCGGACGGCTCGGGCGCTCCGGCTCTGGCGGGCGGGTGGGTATGACGATGCGCGGGCGAGGGTTCGGCGTGGGGTCGGACCGGATGATCGAAGGGGTCGGTCGCGTTTGTGGCTTCGGGGTTCGTGGGAGCGGGGAGCGCGTCGGTGTCGGCAGGCTGACCGGCTGAGGCGGTTTGGGCTTGTGGGCGCTGGTGAGGGTTTTCCACTCGAGCGCAGCTCGCTTTATCTGTGCGGAGCGGGGCATGGTCTGGAGGTAGCGCCGCAGGTCGCGGGGGTCGCGGCGCCACTGGTCCAGGCGCTGGCGGAACGAGGGTCCGAAGCGGGAGCGGAGGTCGTAGCCGGCATGGCGGATGTTGTCCGCGACCACGAGTGCGTGGCGGTGACGCCTCTCGGCCACCTCGCGCGGCAGGTGGCATCGTGGCCGCCGCACGATCAGCCGCAAGGATGGGTCGCCGAAGTTCAACACCCTCAGCCCGAAATGCCGCTCGTACCACCAGCGGCAATGGTGGATGATCGCCGGCCTGTAGACGTGGACGCGGGGGCTGAAGACAATCACAGGCCGATGCACGTAGTGAACCGGGCGGTAAATCCACGGATGGTAGGCGAAGAAACACGCCCGGAAACTCGCCCAACCGTTCCACCAGAATGGGTCGACGGTGTCGTCGAAACACCAGAAACTCACGAAGGTGGTGCTGCGAGGGTAGAACCACGGGCCGGCGTAATAGTAGATGTAGGTGTACTGGTAGGGGTTGGGGACATAGAGGGTGCTCGGCGCGTATTCCACTTTGACCGGAACCGTCTCGCCAAAGGCGGTGGCCTTGACGTAGGAGAGGTCGAGGACCTGCCCGGCCCCCGCCGATAGGTGGACCTCCAGCACTCCGTTGACCACGTGGTCGGTGGTGGGCACGTTCAGCGTCATTACCACCTGGTCGGCGGGGAGGAGATAGGTGTGGCCGTAGAAGGCGGGTTCCTCGGCGGGGGTGGCGTCGAGTTGGTACTTTTCGGCGTACTGGCGTTCGACCGCGGTGTTTCGGACGAAGATGAAGCCGGCGAGGCGTTTGTCGGTGGCTTCCGGCGCGGCGCGGTAGCAGGCTTCGATTCTTATCGAGCGCGCGGCGTCGGGAATCTGGAAGAAGTAAACCGCAGTGGCCACCGCGACGCGGGTGGCGACCTGGGGGTCGCGCTCGTCCCAGGCGGCCAGGCGCAGGCCGCGCTCGAAGACCGGACTGGCCGAGACGGCAGCGTCGCCCCGGACGAACCACTCGTTGACTTGCTCCGCGTAGCGGAACTCGCTCGAGACCACGGGGGCGGCGACAGATGCCCCCGCCACCAGAGCCAGACAAGCCAGTGCGAGCGTTGCTTTTTTCATCGCCGGTCCCCCTTTCGCGGCGCGGGGTTGTTCCACAAACCTAGACGCGCCAGAAGGGCCTGGTATTCAAACAGGCAGGGCTAGGCCATGCACGACAGTCCGCTTGAACCGTCGCTGCGATATTCGAGTCGCCCTCCAACGCCTGTGGTTTGAAGGGAGCGGGCCGCGAGGCTGGCCCTGGTGGTCTGGAGTCTTTTCAGCGGGTGCGGGGTCTGGTTCGTCATCGACATGGTGTGGTTCCTGGGACAGGGGCATTCGGTTTATGGCTATTGAGGGGGCGGACTGGAGACCGACAAAAAGGGGCTTCAGGCGGGGGGTTCTTGCTCGGCCACGCGCGGTGCGTCCTCGGTGCCAGCCTCGGGGTAGGCTTTCGGGAGACGGAAGCGGACGCCGTTGGCCCGCAGGACTCCCGCTGCCAGACGTATGACCTTCTCGCGGAGTTCCGGCGGCTCGAGCACCACGGCGTCCTCGCCATACTGGACGAGCCACCAGGCGACCTCGTCGAGGTTGCGGACGACGGCGCGGTAGATGACGCGGCCGTGGCTGAGGGTCTGGATGGAGTGTTCGCGGTGGAGGGCGCGGTCGCGGATCAGCCGCGCGAGGTTGGGCGAGAACTTGATGGCGACCTCGCGTGGCTCGCCCTCGAAGACGAACCACGCCCCGTTGAAGTGGTCCTCGAGGTTGAAGTCCGCCGGGACGGTGAAATGCAGGGGCGTGTCCTCGACCGCCGCGACCCGCGAGATCCGGAACTTCCGGACCTCGCCGTGAGCCGCCGACATCCCGACCAGATACCAGGCGTGGCGCCGGAAGGCCAGGGCGTAGGGGTCCACCTGGATGCGCCGCAACTCGTCGCTTTTGCGTCCGCTGTAGAGCAAGGTCACCCGCCGCCTCTCGGCCACCGCCCGGCGCAGTTGGTGAAACACCCGGGGGTCTACCCCTGAAGCCGGCAGGCGCACGTCGGTGCTCTCGAGGAGTTTCCTGGCGCTCTCGCGCAGGGGCTTGGGCAGGAGCGAGAGGAGTTTGGCCCGCGCCGCCTGGAAAACCTCGTGGTCGGTCTGAGCACCGGTGAAGACCTCCTGGGGAAAAAGGAGCGTGAGGACCTCGCGCGGGGTCAGTCGCACCGACGGCAGAAAGAACGCGGGGTCAATGGCGTAGCCCCTTGCCTCTCGGCGCACCGGCACGCCGGCCTCGCGGAGCGCCCGGATGTCGCTGTAGATGCGTGTGGTCGAGACCCCGAAGCGCCGTGCGAGCGTCTCGGCCTTCCATCCCGGCCCCGACTGTAGGAGCGAGACCATCTCGAGCAGGCGGGAGACACGCGCCGGCCTGTCCACGTTCTCTCCCCTTTATCGGATGCGGACGAGCCTCCCTGTCCTGACCGAGCGTGCCTCCGCCAGACACACCTTGAGCGCGTTGAGCGCGTCCTGGGGCGTGACGACGGTGGGCTCCCTGCCGGCCGCCACGCAGTCAACGAAGTAGCGGAGTTCCCCGATGTAGCCGTCGCCCTTTGGCAGGCGCGGCTTGTAGGTCTTTCCGCCGCGTTCGTGGACCGTGAGCCGCAAGTTGCCCTTCAGGTCGTGTTCAATGGTTGCCTTCTCGAGCACGACGCAGAAGCCGTGGTTGAAGCCGAAGCCCGGAGCCATCGCCCAGCCGCCCTCGGCCGCCACTGCCGGGCCATTGTCGTAGATGTATTGGGTGAGGATGTGGTCAATGGCCGACTTGGTGGCGACCCCGGCGAAGCCGCGCGAGAAGACCGCCTTCGGCGGCCCGAGGAGGTAGTTGACGAAGTCGGTGTCGTGGATGTGGAGGTCCACGACGGCCCCGCCGCTGCGCTCGTCGGCCATAAGCCAGTTTTTCCAGCTCCACTTCGGCGTGGCGCTCTTCCGCCAGAAGGTCGCGGCAAGGACCTTGCCATACTTCCGACTCTCCACGATCTCCTTGAGCGCTTTGTACTCGGGCCAGAAACGGATGCAGTGGGCGACCATGAGGAACCGTCCCGCGCGCTCGGCCGCCGCGATCATCCGCTTGCAGTCGCCCACGGTCAGCGCCATCGGCTTTTCACAGACGACGTGTTTGCCCGCCTTCAAGGCCGCAATGGCATACTGGGCGTGGAGGAAGGTCGGAAGGGTGATGTCCACCACATCCACATCCGGGTCTGCGAACAGGTCGTCGGGCTTCGAGTAGAGGCGGATGCCGCTGAGGTCAACGCGTGCGGCTCGTTTGTCCTCGATGTTCCCGGCGATCGCCCAGTCGCCCTTGAGTTTCTTCGTGTCCGTGTCGGCCAGCGCAACCACCTTCGCACGGCGATAGGCGCGATAAGTGTTGAAGTGCATCGTACCCATGAACCCAACGCCCAGAATGCCCACTCGCACCATTTGCTTTCTCCTTCCGCGTCGCCGGTCTTGAGTTGAGCGCATTGTAGCGCCTTGTGGGGTGAGGTCAACAGCCAAAGTCGTCGGCGAGAGGTTCGCCGCGGTCGCTCCCGAGGAAGCCGACCGACGCGAACGCCCCCGCGCAACCCGCGAGTGCGAGCGCGACCAGCGACCCGAACCCCACCCAGCGCAGCAACGCACCCGCCACCAGGGGGAGTATCAGCCGCATCGGGTACAGCGCCACCATCGTCAGGCTCATGCCCGCCATCTCGTGGCCGGGGGGCGCGTGGTCTATCAAGAAGATGGGGTCGGCGACCAGGAACGCCTCGAGGAAGACCCCCTGGAGGAAAAACGTGGCGAGGAGCCAATGCCAATCGCTCGCCAATGAAGCCGCGACCAGCCCGAGAGCCGTCGAGGCGAGCCCGAATCGGGTTATCCGCCCGGGTCTCTCGCGCAGGAACGCCACGGCGCTCAGGAGGAAGCCGCAAGCAAGCCTGCCGCCCCAGAGCGCCATCGTGAACCAGCCGATCTCCTGACCGCTGGCTCCCAGGTTCCGCATTGCATAGACGGTCAGGAAAGGAAATGCGCAGCGCGAGAGGAAGACCGCGTGGCGAACCGCCACGTAGCGGCGAAACCGCCTTCCCGCCTGGCCACCACGGTGCGGTCGCAGCAACGCCACGAGCAACGCCACGTAGTCGCTCGCCTTCATTCGCGGCTTTCGTGCCCTGTCCGATGCCCTTTCGCTCAGGACGGCCACGCTGCCCAGCGCCAACAGCCCCGCCACCCCGGAGGCCAGGATTATCGAGGTGTAGTTGGCAGGAAAGGGGACCGCGCGGATCAAGAGGTGGATCGCGCCGGCGGCCAGCAGGCCACAAGCCGCCGACCCGAAACCTCGAAGGGCGAAAATAAACGCTCGCTCGCGGGGCGGCAGGAGGATGCGCGCCAGGTCCAGGAGCGCCGGGTTACACAAAGCGCCCGCCGCCCATCGCCCCAACACCCCGGCGAAAACCACCGCCACCGTGGCCGTCGGGCACCGCTCCGAACACCGCCACACCACCCACGCCAGAAGCGGGATCAACAGGAGCGAAGCGCCCGAGACTTTAAGGACATACCGCCGGCGACTGCCAGTCGTCCCGACATACCAGCCGGTGAAGAGTTGGCCGACCCCAACGGCGACGAGGAGGCTGTTGAGGGCGGCGACGGTCATCTCGCCGCCGCCCAGACGTAGAATCAGCGCTGCAACCACGATCTCCGGGCTGAGCAACGCGTGGGCCAGGCTGCCGAGAGCGCGCTCGGCGACCAGGCCGGCCCGGTCTCGCAACGACGAGCGACCACCGCTCATTCCGCCTCGCTTCTAAGCCTCGATGCGGCTGTCCAATAGCTCCAGAAACCGCCCCATCCACTCGGGGTGCGCCGGCCACGCAGGAGCCGTCACCAGGTTCCCGTCAACAACCGCGTTCGAGAACGTCTCGTTGGGCTCGACCCACTCGGCGCCCGCGCGAACCACGTCGGGCTTGATCGCGGTGTAGGCCGTGCAACGCTTGCCCCGCAGGGCATCCGCCGCCACCAGCACCTGCTGGCCGTGGCAGATCGAGGCTATCGGCTTGTCCGCCTGGGCGAAGTGGCGCACGGTCTCGAGCACGCGCTCGTCCAGGCGAATGTACTCGGGAGCCCTGCCCCCAGGAATGACCAGCGCGTCGTAGTCCTCAGGGCGCACCTCCTCGAACGTCGCGTTCAGCGCGAAGTTGTGGCCGCGCTTTTCGCTGTAGGTCTGGTGGCCCTCGAAGTCGTGGACGGCGGTGGCCACGCTCTCGCCAGCCTTCTTGCCCGGGCAGGCCACGTGGACCACGTGGCCAACCATAGTGAGCATCTGGAAGGGGACCATCGCCTCGTAGTCCTCGACGAAGTCGCCGACCAACATCAGAATCTTCTTCGCAGCCATCGCGCACCTCCTTTTCACGCCCAGATTTAACCGGCCCGCCCAGCTCTGCGCAAACGCTCAGCGCCTGGCCGTGAACCCGACGGCCACCACACCCCGGCAATCGCTGTGGGCCTTCCGCCTCGTCCCCACGGAGGCCATCATGCGCGCCCACCCCGCACTGTCAAGAAGGATCAGAGAGCGAGCGATATCGCCCCGGGGGACGGAAGCGCGGACCGCACGAGTCGCCAACGCGGGCTCCCAAACCCGTCTCGGTATCCTCGATCCTCGGTGATGGCACCGGGTTGAACTTCAGCGCTGTTGTCTGTAAGTGCCCGCGGTATAATGGCATAGACTATGGAGGCCCGGCGCCGTGCGACGGCCCGAGCGGGCGCACCAACCGGGGCGAGTTCGTCTTCAGGCGGTAAGAGAAACAATGTCATCCAACGCCTTCATCGTATGCGGCAGGAGGCAACATGGGGTTCCCGGAATTCCTAATCGGACTCGTCGTGGCAGTGAGCGAAACGGCACAGGCAGAAATGGAGACCGTTAGAGCGGTCTATTCCCCGGCGGAAGGCATCGGCCCGGAGCCCGGGGTCATGCGCCGGGACCCCAGCGACATCATCAAGGTTGGTGCTCTCTACTACGTGTGGTACTCGAGGGGAAAGATCGCCCCCGGATACGATGCAACAATCTGGTACGCCACCTCTCCAGACGGCAACCGGTGGAGCGAGAAGGGCATGGCACTCGGCAAAGGCAAGGCCGGCGCCTGGGACCGAGCCAGCGTTTTCACCCCCAACATCCTCGTTGCCGAGGGGCGCTACTGGCTCTTCTACACAGGCACCTCCAGGAAGTTCACCAGGGGCTTCAATCCCGATTCCAAGATAGGCATCGCGGTTTCGGACTCGCCCGACGGCCCCTGGGAGCGCCTCCCCACCAACCCCGTGCTGAAAAACAGCGACGATCCAAATGAGTTCGACAGCCACCTGGTTGACGATTCGTGCCTCATCGTGCGCGGCGGGAAATTCTGGCTCTACTACAAAGGCCGCCAACTGGGAAAAAGTCCTCGGGAAACCAAACTCGGCCTGGCCATCGCCGACAGGCCGCAAGGCCCTTACGTCAAGGTGAAAGAAAATCCTGTCGTTCCAGGAGGTCATGAAGTCCTGGTCTGGCCACAGGGGAAAGGCATTGCCGCGATGATCGGCACAACCGGCCCAAAGACCGTCGCCCGTTCCATCATGTACGCCCCTGATGGTATTCATTTCTCGAAAACCCACAATGTCGTCGACGTGCCACAGGCCCCTGGCGCGTATCGCCCTGAAGCCTACACCGACAGCGGCCTGGGTGAGATGATCGAGTGGGGCCTGCACATCGGGAGACGCAAAGGCTTCCTCCCATTCCTCGAGCGTTTCGAGCTCGTCAAAAAAGAGCCACCCAGGAACCAAAAACGATGAGAGCCAGACGCGCGGACGGGGGAGGATGTCGAACGAGGGGCCAGGGAAGGTCGGCAGTTGAGGATTCGCCCTTTTCCTTGAGACGCCAAGGGTGTCAAATCTTGCAAATAGTCAAGTTGACTGACTTTTTCATGCGACCAGGACCCGCTCCGGTTCTTTGGTGACGGGCTCTCCAGTGGGAAGCGTCTCGAGGTACGCCTCCAGGTCTCGCCACACAAGGCGACGCGGCGCGTTTTGTGCTTTGCTCGCGGAGGTCGTCGCAGCTCGTTCTCCTTTGCGTTTGCCTTGTGCATCTTCCACGGGAAGGTGGGTCAGGAGGGCGTAGGCGAAGCATACCAGATGCAGGTGTGTAACTGCGGCTCGGTAGGAGCCACTCTGGTATTGGCCAAAGCCCAAGCGCTCCTGGAGGTCCTTGAAGAAGACTTCGATGCTCCAGCGCTCAGTGTATGCCCCGACGACCTGGGCTGCGGATAGCTCGGGGTCGGCTGTGACGATGCCCGGGAGCTTCTCCTCTCCCTCCTTGCGGGAGAGGGCCACGTGGAGTGGGCCGAGATTGCCTACCCGTAGCCAACCGGCCTCCACGAAGCGATAGGTCGCCTGGCGTTTGGCCTTGCGGACTCTCAGCTGCTCCTTGGGGCGACGCCGGTGGAGGTTCTTGCCGTAGCGACCGGCTTTCATCCTCCGGCCTTCGGCGAAGAGGTTGCGGTTGGCTTTGAGTGTGGAAGCGAACTGGAGGCGTTTGGGACGGCAAGCCTTCACGGCGGCCACGGGGACAGCTCCACAGGGTTGTCCCCGCGGCCCATTTGAGCCGTTCGGAGCATTCCGTCATGGCTGCGAAAACTCCCGCTTGCGCCAGGCAAGCGAGTCTCTTATCTGCCAGGGGCATTTGTCCAGTTCACGCTGAACCAACACAGTTGAGGGTTTACTTTTCACCGACTATCTGCGGCGCGAGGACGAGCCGGAAGCCGACGATGCCGTAGTAGGCGGCATCGGGGGGGACGCTGTAGCGGCTGGCTGAACGCAAGAAGGGGTGGACAGTCTTGTCGAGGTCGTCGCTGTGGATGAAACACCCGCCGCGAACGACCTTCTCGGTGCCCTGTGGCGGGCCGGTGGGGTCGGTGGCCTTGTCGTCAGGGTATGGGCCGTACCAGTCGAGGCACCATTCATAGACGTTGCCGTGCATGTCGTAGAGGCCCCATGCGTTGGGCTTTCGTCTGCCGCCGACCTTGCCCGTGGCCGAGACCCAGCCGTTGCAGTAGTTCAGGAAGGCGAATTTCTTGATCTCGGAGAGTTTGGTGTAGTCGGCCTCGACGTTGTATGGGCCGATTGTGCCGGCTCGGCAGGCGTATTCCCATTCGGCCTCCGTGGGGAGGCGATAGACGTAGCCGGCGGGTAGGCGGCCGGCCTTGCGTTCCAGTTCGCTCAGTTTCTGGCAGAACTCGCATGCCCGATGCCAACTCACACACTCCATCGGGTTGTCGAGTAGGAGCGCGCCGCCCAGTGCGTTGTTGCCCGTGAGGATGCGTCCGCCGTTGTCCACGCGGTAGTGGAAGGCCGCGCCGTCGGCGACCGGCCCGCGCTTGTACTGCCACGCCTCATAGTCGTAGCCCTCGGGCATCATCAGTTCGTAGAACTGGCGCTGGGTGACCTCGTAGATGGCCATGTAGAACGGCCGGGAGATGGTAACTTCGTGCTGGGTTTCGTCGTCGCGGCGGCACATTTCGTCTTTGGGGCTGCCCATCAGGAATGTGCCCGGCGGGATGAGTCTCGTCTTCATCTGGACCGAAGGGACGGTCCATTCGGGGGTCTTCAGGGCTTTCATGTCGCTCACGCTCTCGCGGGCGAGTGCGACGCTGGCCACTGCGAGGGCCATCGCTGCGATTCGCGGGGTTCGTTTCATGGCTGTTCCTTTGGTCTTTCCGAACCGCCAGGGTGCGGTTGCGTTTTCACGTGGCCCCTTTGGGCTTCTGGGTGACCACCGGCCCTCGGACGCGCTCGAGCCACTTGTGCATGAGTGGGAGGTCGCGGATGCTGCCGTCAATCTCCTGTGGCATGCGCCAGTCCCAGTCAACCCTGGTGTGCCAGTGGGCTTTGTCGGATTGGGCCTCGAGGACGGTCTTGAGGGCGTTGAGGTCGTCGCGCAGCTCGCCCCCGCCGACGGTCTGGCGGGCCCGCATGGCGATGTACCAGCGATACGGCGAGTTGTAGTAGCCGCCGGTGGACTGCTTGACGAATGCGAAGAGCCAGACGTGCTCCGGCTCGTAGGCTCGCCAGGCCTTCGCGGTGGCTTCCTGTAGGGTCTTCTGGGCTTCGGCTATCTTTCGGGTGGCATCGGCGGCGCCTTTGGCGACGTAGAGGTCGCGCTTGGTGCGGAAGGCCCTCTCGAGGGCGCGGTACTCCTGCTCGACCTTCTTCTGCTGGCGGACGAGAGGCTCTGTGGCTTTCAGTTTCGCGCGCAGGGCAGCTTGACGGGCAGCGATGGCTCTCCTGAGTTTTTCTCTCGTCGTGTTCAACTCCTGGATGGTGGTGTCCTGGTTGTAGAAGGCGTTCCAGAGGTCGCGCAGTTCCCTGTCGAGGTCTTCGGCCTGTCGGCGCAGTTTGTCGGCTTTTCGCGCGTCGTTGGGCTGGCGCCTCGCCTGGTCGGCCTGCTTGCGCAGTTCGGCTATCTTCGCGCGCTTTGCGGCGACATCGGGGCGAGAGTCGAAGGCCTTGCGGAGCTCCCGCTCGCGCGCGCGGCGCTTGTTCTCGGCTTCCTTGTGCTGTGCCTCGAGCCCGACCAGTTCCTGGTCCTGCCCGAAGAACTTCCGCTCGAGGTCCCGGACCTGGCGTCGCATGGCATCGACCTTGCCGCGCATCTCTTGCAATTGGGTCTTCGTGCGGGCGTTTTCCGGCAACTTGTCGAACTCTTCAGCCAGTTCTCGCTTGCGGCGTCCAGCAGCCTCCTCGGCTGCCTTGAGGTTGGCGACGGCCTTGCGGTAGTCGGGCGAGCGATTGAGCAGTTCCTGCTCGCGTTCCCGGCACTGGCGGAAGAGGCGCTCGTAGGGCGCCATCGTCTTCCTGGCGAGCGCGTTGGCCCTTGCGTTGAGGACGGCCACCGCGCCGTATTTCTTCTCGAGCGCGGCGATGAAGTCCGCCGTCGGACGCCTCGGGGCGTCCTTGGTCGGGGGCGGGACCTTGCTGTAGTCGTCGTGAACCGTGTGGTAGAGGACGACGAAGTCTATGATGCCCTCGAAGCCGCTCGAGCCGTCGCGCCCTGCGGCGATGAAGTTGCGCTTCGGCAGGCCGGGCGGGAAGACGTCGCAGGGCCGGAAACTCGCGGCTAACCCGACGGCCTTCTTGCCGTCGAGCCACAGCGAGGTGTGCTCGCCGTCAATCTCGACCCTCAGGCGCGCCCATTGATTGGCCCTCAGCGGCTCTTTGGCGGTGAGGCTGAGCACTGTCTTTCCGCCGACCCTGGCCACCAGTTGCGGTCTGCCTTTCGGGTCGGTTCGCAGGACGAGGCGGTCGCGGGGCGAGGCGCCGAAGTCGAAAATTGCTTGGGCGCCCTGGTTTTCGGGCTTCAGCGAGATGTCAACGGTCATCTCGCCCAGGTCTGCGACCCGCGGGCTGAGTTCGGCGTACTGTGTCTTGCCGTCGAATCGAAAGCCCTTGTGCTCGGCGTCGGTGGCGAACTCGGGGCGGCCGTAGAGATAGCCATCGTGGGACTCGCCCTCGAAGCGGTACCAATCCTCGAGGATTGTCTTCTCGGGGCGGTCCATGGCGTAGTTGGCCAGGAGGCCGAACTTGTGGAGTTCCTTGGCTCGCCCCCGGAGTGGGACGATGGTTGCGACGGCGGAGCCGTCGAGGGTCTTCCAGGTGCGCGCGTAACCGCCGACGCGCGCGCTGCCCTTGACGACCGCTTGCCCGCTGACGCGGGCGTGGCCCGAGACGACGGCTTTGCCGGCCACGACGGCGAAGTCCTCGACGGTGGCGCTGTCGAGGACCTGGGCGCTGTCCAGGACCATGGCGTTCGGGCCGACGTAAGCGGTGGGCGCGACCTTCGCGGTGGCCTGGACCCAGCCGCCACCATTTGGATGGCGCTTGCCCTTGGTCATGCGATCCATCTCGAAGCGGACCATGTCCTTCAGGCGCGCGATCCGGTCGCGGATGATCGGGGAGTCGGCGGTTCTCGCTTCCGCCTTGTCGAGGTAGTCCTCGAAGGCCATGAGTTTCTTCAGGAACCGCTTTCCGACCTCGGTGTCGTGGGGGGCAAGGACGGGGTCGGTGAGCCGACAGACCAGGTCTGCGTCGTTGAAGTCGGCGCGGCAGTGCCTGGGGGTGCCGGGTCGGGCGCCGGTGAGGCGAACCGACCAGGGGTAGTGGAAGGCGAATCGCCCGTCGTAGATGTAGTTCACCGCGCGGCCGTTGTAGATGGCCCTGGGGGTGGCGGCCACGGTCAGCCAGTAGGACCGGTCGCCCGGGCGGCACTCCAGGGTCATCTTGCCCTTGTTCCACAGGGGGGAGTAGCGGCGTTTGCCGTCGGCGCCGAACGCCACGATGCACGCGCGCCAGTCGCTGTAGGAATCCGGGTCGTGGAGGCCCATGAAATCAACCGTGATCTGTCTGGCGCCCTCATCGGGCACGAGGCGGACGATGTTGACCCCGAATGGCTCCGGCGCCTCGTCGAGGGGGATGCGGTAGATTCTCTTCTCGAGGTCAACGGCCTCGAGCCAGTTTCGCGCCGGTGCGAAGTAGGCGCGGCGATAGGTGTCCTCGAGTTCGCGGTCGAAGGTTGCGAGGCGCGCGCCGTACTCTCCCATCAGGTCGCCGAAGCCGCGGATGCCCTCGTCGAAGAGCCCGCGCTGCTCGCCCACCCGGGCGACGATCTGCATGATCGAGTTCTCCTCGACCCCCGCGGGCAGACAGGCGAACCAGTTGTAGCCCCAGTTGGGGTCGTCGGCCACGCCCGTGTAGAAGACCGTCCTGCCGTAGCCCATACCGCCGTTGAAGATGTTTCGCCAGGGTGCCCTGATCTGGGGGTTGCCCTTCAGGACGCCCGGGTCGGCCAGGCACTGGTGTGCATCGGCCTGGGCCTCGCCGCCGCCGACGCGCCAGGAGTTGCTTATGGCGCCGTGTCCCCACTCGTGGAAAAGTGCCATCGCCCACGGCCCGCCGCCCGCGGCCTTGATCGCGCAACCGCCGTAGCCCCCGCCGGCGTAGCCGCCGATGTACTTGTAGCCGTCGCGTTTTGTCCCGGGGACAGTGATCACGTACTTGAACTGCCGCGGCCGGTCCCAGAATGGCATGAGGTGGCCTGCGTACTCGTTGAGCGCCCACCAGGCCTCGGCACACTCGACCGACCCCCTGCGATACCACTCGGCCTTCTCGGGGTCTTTTTCGTTGGCCCAGGGGTCGCCGTCGCTTCCCGCCTGGCTGCCCGAACACCACACGAAGTGTTCGCTCTCGACTTGCATCGTCCCCGGCTCGCCGGGTCTGGCGTTGTTCGGCCACTCGATGTCCACCCTCGGTGGCTTGATGCGCCTGGTCTTGTCGAGCGTGGCCTTGATGCGCTCCATCTCCTTGACGTAGAGGTCCATGATGAACTTCTTGTCGGCCAGGCTGAAACTCCCGCGTGGGAAACACCGTTTCCTGCCGTCGGGTAGGCGCAGGACGAGCGCCGGCTCCAGGGGGCCGCCGTCGCCTCGGAACTTGTCGCTCATCGTGTTGCCGATTCCCCGGAAGCCGATCAGGTGGGCTTTGAAGCGTCGAGGGGCATCGTGGGGCTGGCGCCTTCCCGGAGGCGAGACCGGCCAGGTCTCCACGACCACCTCGCCCCGCTTGCCATCGGGGCTCGAGAGGAACGCGCCGGCGATGATCGTCGGCTCCTCGAGGCCCGGCCCCTTCCAGGCCACCGCCAGGTGGTCGTTCCAGCGGTCTTCCTCGTGGGTGACTTCGATGTAATAGCGTTTGCCCGCCTCGAGGCGGACGGGGAGAGATATCTGTCCCTCGTGGCGCTCGAACTGTTTGTGCCCGGAGTGTTCCGACAGGCCGGCGATGCGCCTCTTGTGTTCTGGCCGCTCGTCCGTGCTCAGGTAGAGCCAGCCGCGGTCGTCGGCCGCGATGAAGAAGGTGTATTGCCCCGTCTTCGGGGGGTGGAGAAAGCCGCGGACGCGGCGGTAGAAGAACTCGCCGACGTTCTGCTTGGCCTCCAACTTCTCCCACCGCTCGCGGGTGGGCTTCCCCTGGGCCTCCGCGCTCACGGCCTCCAGCGGCCCGCGGCGCCACGTCCACGTCCGCAGCGGCATCCCCGGCTGGACCTCGATGACGTCCACCCCGCGCCGAGGCCACCAGAGGACCTCTCGGCGCTCGTAGGCCCGCGGGTCCGAAGACCCTGGGCGGACCACCTTGTAGATGTCCACATTCGGCCGCCTCCCGGGACCCGGATATCTCGTGTTCGCATAGAAATCGTAGCCGCCCCCCGCCCCAAGGCCGGGGAGAGCGAACAGGGTGAGGAGAAGAGAGCCTATCCGCCTTCCCATGACGCAGACCCCCCAAAGGATTCCGGTCGTGAGTCTTCCGGGGCAATGGCCGCTACCGCACCCGGGTGCGGCGCCGCCGACTGTAGGAAATGGCCGAAGGGTTGTCAATGCTTAACACGGAAAGACACGAACTAACACGGACAGACAAAGCAGGATGCGAGCGAAGGAATGAGCGTCTCTGCGGCTCGAAGGGAAGGTCATGGTGTAAAGCCTTCTGTGCAGGTTCCCGCGGTCGGTGTCCTGATGTTGGAGGGCGAGACGGCGGTCTGGGGAGTTGAGACGTTTTTCCGCAAGGGGAGCTTCCTTGCGCACATCTGCGGTTCCAGGACGCCGGTCGCGGCCCTTCGAGGAATCTCGGCTTGCCTTGAGTGCGGCGCGGCTATAGAATACAGGTCGTGTCCAGCAGCGCTCAGCCTGAAGGAGCAAGGCGGTGAAGAGGTTCCTCAAGCGTTTGCTGCTGGTCGTGGTGATCCTGATCGTCACCCTTGTGATCGCCGTCTGGTTTGGCGGGAACGCCATGGCCAGGAAAGGCGTGGAGGCGGGCGCCTCGAGCGCTCTCGGCGTCCCTACGACCCTTGACGGCGTCTCGATCGGGTGGTTCACCTCGAGCGTGGCGATCAAGGGCCTCGAGATCGGCAACCCGGAGGGCTACTCGGGCGACCGTCTGATGGCGCTGGACCGCGCGAAGGTGGCCTGCAAGATCACCTCGCTTCTGACCGACACAGTGGAGGCCAGGGAGATTCTGGTTGACGGGCCGGAACTGACGGTGGAACTGAAGCCCGGCATCCCGCCCCACAGCAATCTCGGCGACCTCCTCGCCTCGCTCAAGCCCGAAAAGGCCGAGGAGAAGCCCCAGGAGGAAGAAGCCGAGGGGAAGAAGTTCAAGATCGGCCTCATCAAAGTCACCAACACCAAGGTCCGATTCCAACTCCCGGGCGGCAAGACCAAGGACCTGAAACTCCCGGACATCGAACTGCGCGAGATCAAGAACGCCGACGGCACTCCCGTCATGCTGGCCGACATCTTCCGACAGGTGCTCGCCTCGATGGCTCAGGGGGTGGCAAAGAGCGGCAAGGGCATCCTGCCCGACGACATCCTCAAGGACTTCACCAGCACCACTGCCATCGCTAACAGGCTCATCGGCCGCGGCATGCAGGAGGTCGAGAAGAAAATCGGAAAGGACGCCGCGAGAAAGGTCGGCGGTCTCCTCAAGGGAATCCTCGGAAAGGACAAGAAGAAGGACTAGGACCCGCTCGAGACCAAAGGAGGAATGGAAATGACCGCGCGAGGCGTGTTTTTTGGCACCCTGGCTTTCGTCCTGACCGCGTCGGCCGCCCTCGAGGCCGCACAGACCAAGACCGTTCTGGTTTACAGCCGCACGAGGGGCTTTCGCCACGGCGACGCCATCAAGAAGGGAAACCCAATCCTCAAGCGCCTGGCCGAGGAACTCGGCTATCAGTGTGTCGTCAGCGAAGACCCCGCCGTCTTCGATCCCCGGAACGCCAAAAAGTGGGACCTCATCATCTTCAATAACTGCACCGGTCGGATGAATTTCGCCGAGCCCGAGCGCCTCAAGGCATTCATGAGCCGCATCAAGGACGACGGGGCCGGTTTCATGGGCTTCCACTCGGCGACCGACTGCTTCTACGACTGGCCCGAGTACGGCGAGATGCTCAACGGCTATTTCGCCGGCCACCCCTGGAACCAGGTGGTCCACACCCGCATCGAGGACCCGGACCACCCGCTCATGAAGCCGTTCGGAAAGGGCCCCTTCATCATCAAGGACGAAATCTACCAGTTCCGCAACTACAAGCGCTCGCGCGTGCGGGT
>CAYYCI010000011.1:0-19052 GCA_964470215.1 uncultured Planctomycetota bacterium | reverse complement strand
CTACGAACACATCATCGAGGACGACCTCCCCAAGCTTGGAAAACTTACAGGCAGGGAGGTGGTAAAGGCTCAACTGCTCGTCGACGGTGCGGGTTACTTGAATGGCCTCTACCATGGAGAGAACCGGCTG
The DNA here is from genome assembly GCA_964470215.1 of uncultured Planctomycetota bacterium. Taxonomy (GTDB): domain Bacteria; phylum Planctomycetota; class PUPC01; order DSUN01; family DSUN01; genus CAYYCI01. The sequence goes on along the minus strand of CAYYCI010000011.1, from coordinate 18,922 downwards.
GCTCACGTCGTCGCCATTCGGGACCAGGTGGCCCGCGACGCCCACATCTTCGTGGTGAAACGCGTTGGTCTCGAATGGAGTGTCGAACACATCCCTCCGCAAGGCTGAATGCTTCTTTGTCCCAGGTACACGTCCACACTCAACTTTTCCTGAAGAGCTCAGGGGCAATCTCCTTCAATGTTCTCGGCTTCCAGTACAGGTCCCTTTCAACGGGAAGCCGCAGCGGGCCTCTCACCGACTTGGGTTCTGAGAGGCTGAAGTACCCAACTCCTTTTCCAAACCAACCACCAGGCCAAAGAACCTGTCTTCTCCGTTGAAGTCGGCTGCGGATCAGGTTCAGTCCGGGTCGGGAGTGAAGTACTGAGGAAATTGCGTTGTTAGTAAACCTCATGGGGGTAAATGTGATGGCCGCGCGTGAAAAATCTCTTTGCTTCACTGGGCGGCCGCAGCTTGGGGAGGCGGGTGCGCGAAAAGCGAGCGGGGCTGATGCGTAGCCTGGTGCGAGCCGGCTGAGCGGCGGGCATCCGGCGAAAAGGCGGCGATGTTCGGGGGAGGCCAGGGGTGAGTGAGCCCCCGGGGCACCCAGAGGGCTTCTTGGGGTCTCCCCGGGAACCGCCGGCGCCTTCCCTCGGCCCGTCTGCTCACCGGCTCACTCTATGAACCCCGCTTCCCACGCATCCGCGACCCCCGCCTCGCTCCAAAATCGCCCAAAACGCAAATGCGTTGGGGCAAGTTGGACTTTTCCGCCGCGTTCGATATGATACCGCTCGGGAGAACAGACCGGCAGCCTTTTGAAGGAGCCAGCAATGGTCAGGCGCAAAGTGGTGGCACTGGTAGTCGCGTTGTCGGTAGCGGGGATCGCCTTCGCCGACGTGAGCCTCCCGGCCATCTTCGGCAACGGGATGGTGCTCCAGCGCGAGATCAATCTCCCCGTCTGGGGCAAGGCCGACCCGGGCGAGAAGGTCACGGTGGCGATCGCCGGCCAGAAGGCCACCGCCACCGCCGACAAGGCGGGTAAGTGGCTAGTCAGGCTCAAGCCCCTGAAGACAGGCGGCCCGCTCGAGATGACCGTCCAGGGCAAGAACACCATCAAACTCACCGACATCCTGGTCGGCGACGTGTGGGTGTGCTCAGGCCAGTCGAACATGGCGTTCCAGGTTCGGGCAGCCTACAACGCCCAGAAGGACATCGCGTCGGCCAACTTCCCGAAGATCAGGCTCTTCACTGTCAACCGCGCAGTCGCCCAAACCCCCATGGACGACTGCAAGGGCTCCTGGGCCCACTGCACGCCGCAGACGGTGCCCGGCTTCTCGGCTGTTGGCTTCTTCTTTGGGCGCGAGGTCCACAAGCGGCTCGGCATCCCCATCGGGCTCATCCACACTTCCTGGGGCGGCACCCCCGCGGAGGCCTGGACCGAGCGCTCGTTCCTCGAGGCCCACGCCGAGACCCTGCCCATCCTTGCACGCTGGAAGCGGGTGGTCGAGCGCTACTCCGAGGAGGTCAAGCGCCACGAGGCGCGCATGGCCGCCTGGCGCGAGGCGGTCAAGAAAGCCAAAGCCGAGGGCAAGCGCCCGCCGAGACCGCCTCGTCGGCCGGTCGGCCCCAATCACCCCCACTACCCGAGCGGGCTCTACAACGCGATGATCGCGCCGCTCGTGCCATTCGGCATCAAGGGCGCAATCTGGTACCAGGGCGAGTCGAACGCCAGCCGCGCGTACCAATATCGCGTGCTCTTTCCCGCGATGATCCAGAGTTGGCGGAAGGCATGGGGACAGGGCGATTTCCCATTCCTTTTCGTTCAACTTGCAAACTTCAAGGCCGTGGATGTCCAACCGCGAGACGACGCCTGGCCGGAACTCCGCGAGGCTCAGACCATGACCCTCTCACTTCCAAACACCGGCATGGCCGTCATCATTGACATCGGCGAGGGACGCGACATCCACCCGAAGAACAAACAGACGGTGGGCTACCGCCTGGCGCTCGCCGGCCTGAGGGTCGCCTACGGACAGAACATCGTCCACTCCGGCCCGCTCTACGAGTCGATGTCCGTCGAGGGCAACAAGGTCCGCATCAAGTTCAAGAACGTCGGCGGTGGCCTCGTCGCCCTCCCGTTCAAGGACCCCGTGACGCCCCACGGGCCGAGCCTGGCGAAACGCTTCGGCCGCGACATCAAGGGCCTGCGCCCGCAGAGCGAGGTGCTCGGGTTCGCCATCGCGGGCGCCGACAAGAAGTTCGTCTGGGCGAAAGCCAAGATCGAAGGCGACCGCATCGTCGTCTGGAGCGAGAAGGTCGCCAAGCCAGTGGCCGTCCGCTATGCCTGGGAGAACAACCCGATCTGTAACCTCTATAACAAGGAAGAGCTGCCCGCCTCGCCCTTCCGCACCGACGACTGGCCTGGCGTGACGATCAATAACCGCTGAGGGGCTTGTGCCTTGGCGGCCAAGCGCAGCGGACCGGTCCGCGTCCCGCTCTCGCCCGACGTCATCACCGACCTCGGGGGCATCGGGGCGTTCCCCGAGCGTTCCGCCAGGCGCGCCGACGGCCGATGGTCGGCCGCGTATCGCATCTGGACCTGCTACGGCCACCGCTCGCGCGGCAATACCGTCGTCGGCACGCTCAGGCTCCTCCGCCGACCGGCCCGCGAGGGCTTCGAGTTGGTCGTTGACCAGACCGTCCGCAACGCCGGAGGCGTCGTCGAACGCCTCGCCGCGCAGGTCCTTTGTTCCGACGACCCGCTCGCCTCCCCGCGCCAGTGGTCAATCACCATTCGGTTCACGGACAAGGCCGGGAAGGCGAAGACGGCGTTGACCCGCCGCGAGGAGGCGCGGCTGACAGATGGCAAGATCGAGGTCACCACAACAGGTAAGACCTTCCAGCGTCCGGCCTCCCGACGCCTGACCGCCGACTGGTGCCTCTTCGAGGCGGTTGGGCGGTTGCCCTTCGAGAAGTCGGCCCCGCTGAAGTTCGACCTCCTCGAGGGGCTGGGCCTGCTCAAGCGCGACCACCACCTGGCCTACGCCGGACAGGTGGAAACGCGCTGGGCCGAGCGGCAGGTCCGCCTCCACAAGTTCCACCATTTCGGCCGCGGGGTGTTGCCCTACGAGTACTGGCTCGACGACCAGCACCGCCTCCTGCTCGTGGTCACTGGCCCGCGGGCATACATCCTCGACGATGCCCTCGCAGCGGGAGGAAAGCGACGATGAGCCGCATCACCCGCCGGGGCTTCATGGCCACCACCGCCGCTGCTGCGGCCTCTGCTGCGTTCGGCGCGCCGGCGGTCTCCCGTCGGCGAAAGCCCAACCTCTTGCTCATCATAACCGACCAGCAACACATCGAGACAATCTCGGCGGCAGGCTGCCCACACGTCCAGACCCCGTGGCTCGACCGCCTGTGTCGTCGTGGGGTGCGGTTCGACCTTTCCTATAGCCCGAATCCCCTCTGCTCGCCGGCCCGGTCGGCATTCCTGACCGGCCGGACCGCCAGCGAGGCAGGAGTGTGGCACAACGGCCTGCCGATCCGCCCGTCGGTGCCACACATCGGCCAGTGGTTGGCTGCGAAGGCCGGCTACGAGGCCATCTACGCGGGGAAGTGGCATCTGCCCGCTAGTTTCACCACCCGCATCCCGGGGTTCACGGTCCTCGCCCCGGGCGTCGGGGGCCAGGGCAACCTCGGCGACACCTCGGTCTCGCGCGCCTGCGAGGCATTCCTGCGCAACCGCTCTGGCAACAGGCCGTTCCTCCTCGTCGCCTCGTTCCTCCAGCCCCACGACATCTGCCAGTGGCTGCGGCTGAACCAGGATGACCCCAGCCGCCTTCCGTTCACCGAGCTGTCCAACGAGTTGCCCCCCTTACCGCCTAACTTTCGCTACGACAGGCGAGAGCCCCAGGTCGTCGCGCGTCGGCGAGAGAGCAACGAACCCGGCAGCAACAAAGGCCGCTGGTCAGAACTCCACTGGCGCTACTACCGCTGGGCATACTACCGCCACGTCGAGATGGTCGAGACCGAGGCAGGCAGAATCCTCCAAACCCTCGAGGGGACCGGCCTGGACAAGGAGACCCTGGTCGTCTTCATCTCCGACCACGGCGAGGGTCTCGCCCACCACCAGATGGTCCGCAAGAACAACCTCTACGACGAAGCGGCGCGTGTGCCGCTCATCGTCTCGTGGCCAGGCCACGTGGGCGAGAACGTCGCCGACGAGCGCCACCTGGTGTCCCCGCTCGACATCATGGCCACCTTCTGCGACTACGCGGGGGTGGAACCGCCGAAGGGGAATCGCGGCTCGAGCCTCAGACCCCTCCTCGAGGGGCGGAAGACCACGTGGCGCGACTTCCTGGTCTCCGAAGTCTTGGACAACACCGGGCGCATGGTCCGCACCGCCCGCCATAAACTCATCACCTACCTCGGCGACCCGGTCGAGCAACTTTTCGACATGGTCGAGGACCCGGGCGAGACGCGGAACCTGGCCGCGGAGGGCGGCGCCGAGGCAATCCGAGCGGAATTGCGCAAACTCCTCCTCGAGTGGGAACGCGGTCTCGATCCCCACCCGAAGTGCCCCCACCGCCTGGCCTGGCGCAACCTCCTCCCCTCCCCCACCCGCTGAGTTCTTTGCCGCGTGACGATGCGCTGGGGCTGGATGGGCTTCCTTGATGGTCTCGGGCCTTCCAGCGTAACTCCGGCGCGGGCAGGGACGCTCCGCCCCACCCACGGGTCTCTTTCATAGTCTCAGGCTTTCCGGCCTGGAGACTATGAAGGAAAACCGCGCGTGGTCTTGAAGGAGGCCGGGGCTGTGGGCTTTGGCACGCTTTTGTGCACCGTGGGTTCCTAATGCAGGCGAGAAGGAAAAGAATGCTTTGCCACGAGGACGTAAAGCGTTCGGTATGTGGACCTTCGGAACGAGGGGTCGGAGTCGGCAGCCAGCCAAGGCATTCTTTTCCTTCTCGCCTGGCAATTGTTTGCGGTGCAAAAAGCGTGCCAAAGCCCACAGCCCTCGGCGCGCTGCCATCCCGGGTTTCCTCATAGATGTGCTTGCTGCGGGCCGAGACGGCCCTCGTAGAGTGGGCACGGCAGTGCCGTGCCCCTACAAAGCCCCCGACCCGGGCCGAGACGGCCCGCCTACATGCCCCCTGTTGGAGGAAGGCCGGCCGGCGATTGGTGCGTGCGCCTCAGGCGATGCGCGTCCAGAGGTCCTGGGTGTTCCAGGAAGCGGCGGGGTCGCGCTCGGTGTGGGTGCCGTTGGCGTCGCGGTAGGTGAACAAGCGGATGCTCTCGGCGGCAACCCCGAAGGGCTCGCCGCCATTGTCGGTCTGGCCATTGCGGAGGCTCACGGTGCCCATGCTCGAGGCGGCGACGTTGCTGTTGATGAACGAATGGCCATTCTCGTCCATCGCGCGTCCGGTGATCGAGAGACGGCTGAGGGATGCCTGGGTTGTGAGATCGGTCGTCGGGTCGGGTAGGTCGAAAACCTGATCGAGGTTATCGTCGTGGGGGTTGTCCACGGCGGCGAAGATGGCCGAGTCGCGCATGCCGCCTGCGCTGATGGTTCCGATGTTGCCGTCGGAGAGGATGGTCGAGGAATCAATGAAGTTTCTGGCCGAGAGAGTGCGAAGGGCATAGACGCGGTCGGCAACGTCCTGGGTGAGCGAGAGGAAGAACTGGTTTATGCCTGCCCTCGAATAGATGGTTCTTATCGAGTTGGCGACCCATCCGCCAGAGAGGTCGTCCCGTGTGCGGAGAGAGAGAACGTCGCCGGTGAAACTCGCGGCGAACGTGGTGGCGGTGGAGCCGAAAGAGAGGGTGCCGGCATGGCCCGTCACACCCCAAGTGCCATCGGCATTTCCACGAACGTAGGCAGAGCGGAGCGTCGGGTCGTCGGGGTCCACGGCTGTGCCGTCGAGGGTCAGGTCGGTGGTGCAATCGCCGTCGCGCCCCTGGCGCCGATCGCCCACCACGCGGAGATAGCGGATGGAGTCGGCCGTGATCGAGCCGCCGGTGATCTGTTCGGCGCGCAGGGAGCGCAGTTCGCCGGAGACTTCGATGGTGGCATCGTTGAGCAGGCCGACGGTCAAGGAGGAGAGGTCGGAGTTGACGCTGAGGGTCCACTGGTCGGCCACGTCGCCGAGGCGGATGGAGCCGACGTTCCCCTCGATGCTCCAGGTGTTGGCGCCGACGTCGCCGGCGACCCTGGCGCTTGTCAGCGTGCGATGACGCTCGTCCACGCCCTGGCCGGTGATGTCAAGGTCGGCGGTGAAGTCCCCGTCGAGGTCGTAGCGGCGGCTCCCCGTGATGCTCAGGGAGCGGATGGAGTGTGCGGTGATCGAGCCGCCGCTCCAGTCGTAGGCGCGAAGCGTTCCGATCGGGCCAGCGACGTCGAGGGTGACCCCATCGGCCTCCCCGAGCGCCAGGTAGCGCAGTTCGCTGGCTATCGTTAGATTCCAGTTGGTGGCGGAGCCGGCGCGGATGGAGCCGACGTCGCCCGTGAGGTTCCAGGTGGACGCGGCCAGCTCGCCGGCCACCGACGCGCTGGTCAGGGTGCGGCGGCTCGCCCCGGTGCCATCGAGGGTCAGATCGGCGGAGAAGTCGCCCGGGATGGCATCGTGCCGATTCCCGGTGGTCCTCAAGGAGCCGATCCAGCCCGCCGAAATCGAGCCGGCGAACCAGTCCGTCGTCCTCACGTAGCGGATTCCCTCAGCGGCGTTGACCTGCGAGCCGCCGACTCGGCCAGCCATGAGAGTGCCGATCGAGGTGTGTCGGGTGTCGGCGCCGTTGGCCGTGATGTTAGCGGCCAATTCGCCGCGGGTGCGCGCGTAGCGGATGGTGTTGGCGGTCAGGGACCCGTCCCAGTCGCCGTAGACGTAGAACGTGCGGACATCGCCAGTGACCGAGACTTCCGTCGTCACGTCCTCGCGGCCTCGCAGATAGCGCAGGTCCCCGCCAACCACCACCTCGCCTGTTATCGCGCCGTAGCAATCAACGGTTCCGAGGTCTTCGGGTGTGTAGAGACCGGTGAGGTCGTCGGTGTCGGCGTCGCCGTCGAGGTCCGCCGGCAGGACCCAGCCGCCCGGGGCGACAAGGCCATTGATATCGCCGCCGGCGAGGCCGCCCCTGATGACTGCGCGAGCGATGTAGCCGTCGCAGGCCAGGAAGCCAAGAGGCGGGGTTCCGGTGCGGCGGTCATCGAAGCGGCGAAGGCCGACTGCATTCTCGACCACGATGCCGACGTCGGCCGTCCGAGCACCGTCGTTATAGAAGGTGACCGAATCAATTATCTCGTCGCCAGCGCGGCCGGGGTTGACCAGTATGTCGGTGGTGCCGCGCACATACTCGGAGCGGTCCCAGGCGATGTTCGGCGCGCTGATGCCGTTCGTGTCGTCGGTGTCGTAGATCGAGACCACCACTCCGTCGCCGTAGGTGTGGGAGGCGATGAGACTGACGGTAGCGGCGAGGGGGTCGAACTGGAAGGTGGCGACGAAGTCCCCGCCGGGAGTTCCGTCTCCGGTGGGGAAGGCGCCGGCGAACTCGCCGTCGAGGGCGTTGCCCACCAGGTCCGTCACGTCGTCCGTTATAGCCACCTGGTAGGTGTCGGCGCCGAGGGGGTTGTCGGGCTCGAAGGTGGCTTTCATCGTCGCGTCGTCGTAAGCGACGGTGCCGGCCACGGGGACTTCGTTGCCATCGCCGAAAGTGGCGTCGCCACCACTGGCGGTGACCGTGAAGGTGGTCTCGTCGAGGGTGGCGGGCAGGATGTCCTCGTCGAACGTGGCGACGAGCGAGGATGCCGAGCCTGTGGTGGTGCCCGGCTGGGGGACGAGCCAGCTTACCCGCGGCCCCTCGCCATCAATGCTGAACCCCACACCCGGGCCTCGGGTGGCTCTCGTGGCGGAGGCCGGCGTCGCCAGCGGACCCGAGACATTGGCGAACGCCACGGCCACGCTGTAGTTGTGCCCAGGCACGAGCACCCCGGGCGGCACGTCCTGGGTCGTCGAATTCGCAGGGAGGAGGTCCCCGGTGTCCCCGAAGACCGTGTAGACCGTCTCTCCCAGGTCCAGGTCGTCAATTCCCACCCACACACCGCGGTTTGGCTCGTCGTTGGGCAACCACTGTTGCCAGGTGATGGTGGGGGTCAGATCGTCGAGTTCGCTGCCCTCGAGGGGCGCGGTGATCGTCGGCTGCGGCGGGAACTGGGTCGGCATGTCCACCTGGCCGCTCCAGCCGCTGCCGTCGTTGTAGAGCACCTGAACTTCGTACTGCCCATCGGGGAACTGCGAGGTGATGTCCGCCAGGCTGCCGACCTGCTCGTACTCGAACTCGCCGGGGTCTTGTTCAGCGAGTGCGACCACGTCGCCGCCAGGAACCACGACCTGGGCCGCCTGAACGGTGTCGCCATCGACGTGGGCGCTGAACTCGCACCGCTGAGCCGATGGCTGGCTGGGGTCATAGGTCAGGCCGACGTGTGCGAAGTCGGGGGCAGCGCCCGGCGTCGCCACCGTGAACTCCACCTCCCCGCTGCTCGTCCCCCGGGCGGCCAGCGGCACCGCTCCCACAGGGTCGGAAGTGTTGAGAAAAACCACCTCGAGCGCGTAGGCGACGCCGGCGTCCAACACCCCGTCGGGCACATCGAACGACGTCGCGTTAGCGGGCAGGAGGTCTCCTGTGGCCTCGAGGACGTCGTAGACCTGCTCGTCGAGCGCTAGATCGTACAGACCCAGCCACACCCCGTGGGTGGCGTCGTCGGTGGGCCGCCACTGCTGCCAGGTAATCGTGGGCGTGAGGTCAACCACGATCTGGCCATCGAGCGGCCCGGTGACCACAGGCTCGGCGGGGAAGACGCTGGGCATGGTCGCCGAACCATTCCAGTTCGTCGTGTCGGTGTAGGAGACCTGGAAATCGTACTGCCCGGCAGGGAACTGCGCGGTGATGTCGGCCAGGCCGCCCTCCTGCTCGTACTCGAAGCCTCCCGGCTCTTGCTCGGTGAGCGCGATGACCCCGCCACCGGGAACGGTCACCTCTGCCGTCTCGATATCGGGGGCGAAAGTCCTGGCGAAGAAAGAACAGTTCTCCGTGGGTGCGGCGCTCGGGGTCGAGATTATGGTCACCAACGCCGTTTCCGGCGGGCCGCCCGCGCCGAGCAACACGCGCGGCTCGAGAGCCTCGAGCCGCAGCACGGCCCGCGCGCCGCTCTTTCCGCAATTCCCCCGGCCATTCGACATGCTTCCACCCCCTGGCGCCTTCGTGAGCCGCGGCAAGTCCAGACCCTCTAGCCCCCCGCCGCGACACCACTAATCCTATCCCACAAGCGCCGCGCTTGCAAGAACTAATCGTGGGAGGGACGCCGGCTGCCCCCTCTGACCCCATTGGATTGCCTCCCGGAACGGAACCGGTCGAGCGTCGAGGTGGCCCGGCAGCTAGACCTCGGTGACGCTAAGGTCGCCCGGGTCGGCGGGCCAGTCGGTGGGGCGGCGCGGCGGGTAGCGGTGGGTCGTGCCGTCCTGGCGCCAGGTCAAGACCCCGATGTCCGACGCGGCCACGCCGAATGCCTCCCCCCCGTTGTCCATCTCGACCTGCCGCAGTGAGCAGCGCCGGATGTTCCAAGCGGCAACATCGCTATCCACGAAACTCGCAATATACACTCCGTTCTCCCGGATGCCGGCCTGGGTAAACGAGCGGATGGTGGCCTGGGCGCCGAAGTCCCCCGGCGCCGTGGGCAACACCTCGCCACCCACCCCGGCAAACAGCCGCGAACCCTCAATCCCACGCACATAGACCGTGGCGATATTGCCCGCCACGTCCACCGCCGCATCGCGCATCCAGCCGCCTACGTAAAGTCTCCCGAGGGCGTAAACCCTGTCCTGAACCGCCTGAGTGAGGGTGAGGGTGGCGCCGTCGAGGTCTCCGCGAACGGTCATCGAGCGAACCGAGAGGGCCGTCAGGTCGCCCGCGAAGTCGCCGTAAACGTATAGCGTGCCGACGGCCCCGCCGATGTTCCACGGACCATCGGAGACAGAGCCCCGAATGCTGGCCGAGCGCAGGACGTAGTGGCCTGGTGCCACGCCGTTGCCGGTGAGGGTCAGCGGGGCGCTGAAATCGCCTGCCAGGCCCTCGCGGCGGCTGCCAGTGATCCGCAACGTGCGCAGGGAGTGTGCCGAGAGCGAGCCGCCCTCCCACTCGACTGCCCGCAGGTAGTTCAGCGGCCCGGCGACCTCGAGCGTCAGGCCGTCTGCGTCGCCGAGGATGAGGGTTCTGATCGAGTCGGCCTGGAGCGTGGTGTTCGTCGTGGCCCCGAGGCGGGCGTACCGCAACTCGCCGCCCACAGAGATGGTCGCGCCTGTCGTCTCGCCGAGGACGAGTGTGCGCAGTTGGCTATGGAGGTCGAGCGTCCAGCCGTCGGCGCCGGCCGCACGGATGTAGCCGACGGCGCCGGTGATGTCCCAGGTGGTGGCCGGCAATTGGCCGGCGATGCGCGCGCTCCCCAGCGTCCGGCCCGTCGTGCCGTTGCCGCTCAGAGTGATGTCCGCGCCGAAGTGGCCCGGGATTCCATCGCGACGGTTGCCGGTGGCCCGGAGCGTTCCCAGCCATCCCGCGGTGATGGAGCCGCCGGCCCAGTCGGTGACGGCGACGTAGCGTATGCCTTCCGGGGCGTTGACCTCGGAGCCGACGACCCTCCCAGCACGCAGCGTTCGGAGCGAAACCCCACGATAAGCCCCGTTCAGTTCGATATCGGCCGTCAGGCTCCCCCTCGTCCGGGCATACCAGACCCATTGCGCCGAGAGGTCCCCGGACCAGTCGCCATAGACGTAGAGCCTGCGGAAGAAGCCCGTGGCGGTTGTCTGGCCGGCGAGGTTTCCGCGGACGGTCAGGGACGTGGCATTCGGCACGACGACATCCGCGTCGAGGTCGCCATACACCGTGGCGTAGCGCAGATCCCCAGACGTCCACAGAGCAGTCGGGTCGGTCTGGTCGCCGTCGCCGTCGAGGTCGGCCGGGAAGGCCAAGCCTCCGAGGACAGCCCCATTGAGGTTGTAGCCGCCCATGCCGGTCTTCAGGCGCAGCGAGCGGAGCGGGGCATCCACTGCCACGAAAGCCACCTGGCCGAGCGGGCCTCGGCGATAGTCGCGGATCGAGCCGACCGAGGTGGCCCCCCTCACGACCAGGCCCAGGCCACTCATCGCCTGGTCGCCGACAAGGGTGATGGAGGAGACCGCGTCGCCCCTCCCAGCGCGCACTGCCACGTTGGCCAGCGCCACATCGGCCACGTCGTCGCAGTCGAACACATAGACCTGCGCATTGTCGCCCACTGGGATCGAGCCGATGTAGCGAATGTCCGTCGCCTCGATGAGGAGGTCGTAGATGTTGGTCGCCTGGCCCTGGGTGAAGACCTCGAGGTAGTAGTCGCCGGCCGCCAGGCCATCGAGCGGGATGGTCTCGTTGTCGGCAAGCGAGGTGGCCGAGGCGAGCGGCGCGCCGGCGGGGTCGTCGTAGAGCCGGGCGTCTATGTTGCCCATCGAGTGAGTGAACAGAACCTCGATCTGATCGCCTGCCTCACCCTGAGAGCGAAGGACGAAATGGAACCAGTCGGTGTCGTCACAGGTGTCTATGCTCAGACCTTGCTCGTCCGCCACACCCACCTGGCCGAGGTCCGTGGCGGTGGCGGAAGTGTCGTTGTCCTCGAAGCGGTCCGGCGAGCCCGTCCCGTTACCCGTCAGGGCAACTACCACGTTAGGGTCGTTCGCGGCGTCCGAGGCGATGGTGAACGACGCCGCCAGGTTGCCCTCGCAAACAGGGTCGAACGTCAGGGTAGCGACCCGCGAGGCGCCGGGTGCAATTAGCGCCGGCGGGTTGCCGTCGCCGTCCCAGGCCACCGAGAAGTTCACCAGGTCGTCGAGGGTGATGGATGTGATCGTCAGGTCGTCGGTCCCTGTGTTCGTGAGGGTGACGCTGTGGGACACGGAGCCGACGAGCGCTGGGACGTCGCCGAAGGCCACCTGATGGTCGTCGGCCTGCCCCTGGTCGTCGGTGACGACCAGGAGCGGCTCGGCTGGGAGCATGTCGGGGGTGAAATCGAGTTTGACGTTCTCGGCGCCGATGAGAACGCCGTTGATGGCGACCGCTCCTCCGAGACCGCCGCCGGAGGCCACCACGTCGTAGGTTCCAGGCGGGAGAGCGAGCGAGTAGCCGCCAGCCGTCCAGGTGGTCGTCGAGAAGTATGCCGCGTCGCTTTGCCGCGTGGCCTCGACGACCACCCCGCCGAGGCCTTCCCCCGGGGTGTAGAAGTCGTCGTCGGTGACGGAATCGTCGTATGCTACGCCGGTGAGGAAGACGCTCGAGCCGCTGTAGGCGAAGTCCTCGGTGCAGACGACGGCGTTCCAGCCGCCCCAGTCACCGGCGGCCACGCCGGTGCCGACCTCGCGGAAGTCAGGGTCGAGGATGTTGAGCCGGTGGCCGCGGCCCGGGTAGTTCTCGTCCACGAACAGGTTGCGGTGGAGTTGGGCGGTTGCCCACGTCATTTCGGGCACCGTGGGGGTTTCCTTGTAGAGCGCGATGTTCTCACCCCAACCCCACGGCGGCACGAAGGGATAGCCGGCATCCGCCATCCTGTCCCCGGGACTCGAGCCGCCAGCGCCCGTGTGGCTGAACGTGTCGGTGGCGAGCATCCACTGGGAATGGTCCTGGGCAGCATCCACGAGGCAGAGATTCATGGCCAACGGCTGCTTGGGGTCGGGCGAGATGGTGTCCTCAGGGGCCACGCCCTCGTTGAGGCCAATGCCGAACCTTGCGGCCTCGGCCGCCGGGTCCGAGCGCGCGCGGTTGATCAACTCGAGGAGGTACTGGTCCCAGGCGCTCGGCTGGGCGGCCGAGAGCAACACGCGCGGCTCGAGCGCCTCGAGACGCAGAGACCTGTGGGTAGTTGGCCAGGAGACAAACACCGGCGAGGCTTCCTGAATGGCCGGACCGCCACCTCCAAGATAAGACTATCACGACCGGGCAGGGTTCGTCAAGGTGGCAAGACGTGAGCCGATTCCTTATAATGTCGCCCGAGAACGGAACAAAGCGGGAGCCTCTGATGGCCAGGGTGTTGCTTTGGGTCCTATTCCTTTCGGGGGCCACCTCCCAGGCGGCGACGGGAGAGCAATTCCGCGCGGTGGTCGTGCCCTCCCACGACGTGGAGTTGGTCAGCCCGGTCCGTGGGGTGATTCGCAAAATCCTCGTCGAGGAGGGCGACCGGGTGAAGAAGGGCGACCTTCTGGTGGAGTTGGACAGCGAGGTGGCGGAGGCCCAACTGGCCATCGAGGAGTTCAACGCGAAGTCCACCGCCGCCCTCGAGGCGGCCGAGGCCAACCTGCGGGTGAAGCGTGCCGACTATCAGCGCCAGAAGACCCTCCACGAGAAGGGCGTGGGCTCGGACGCGGACCTCGAGAAGGCGGAGTTCGAGTTGAAGTATGCCCAGAGCCTCGTGACGGTCGAGAAGGAGAAGCGCACGCTCGGCCAACTGAGGGTCAAACTCCAGCGCGCCCGCCTCGAGGAACTCCGCATCCGGGCACCTTTCGACGGAATCGTCATGCGCAAACTCCAGGACGTCGGGGAGGCGACTCTCGAGGACAGGCCGGTCCTCCGACTTGTCGTCCTCGACATCCTCCACGTCCTGGCCTATGTGCCAAGCGCGGTGGCCTCGAGGCTGAGGGTCGGCCAGATGGCCGAGGTCGAACTCGAAGGCCTCTCGCCGACCAGGCGAAACTGCCGGATAGTGATGATCGACCCCGTCATAGACGCGGCCAGCGACACTCGACGGGTGAAACTCGAGCTGCCCAACCCAAACGACAAGGTCCCGGCAGGGACGAAGGCCCTCGTGCGCTTCAAGGTCGAGGCCGGCGCGAGGCCAACCCCCCAGGGCACGGAAAGGAGGCAATGATGCCGGAGCAAGAACAGCAAGGCGCTCAGCAGGCTCAACAGGCTCAGCAAGGGGCCACACTGCGCGTGCGAGAGCAGGACGTCAAGACCGCCTACGCCAACATGTGCCTGATCTTCAGCACGCGCGAGGAGGTGATCCTGGATTTCGGCCTCGCTCTCCCGGCCGCCAGACAACAGGACCAGCCACCCCAGGCCAACATGGTGGTCAGCAACAGGATCGTCATGGGCCTCCCCGCGGCCAAGCGCCTGGCGATCGCTCTCTCGCAGTCCATCCAGCGCTACGAGAGCACCTTCGGGGTCATAAACCTCGAGCAGCGGCCCCCCCAGCCCCCTGGCGGCGAGGCGTGAGGGCGCGACCGTAGGAGCACCGAGGCGTGGTGCCTGAGCCGGAAGTCTCCAGCGCCGAGACCAAAGGCGAGGTCGAGGCGGCGACTGCTCTCCTCGAGAGCCTCCAGAAGGCCCAGACCCCAGAAGCCTTCCTCGTCGGGCTCCTCCACATCCAGGTCGAGCGTTTCGAGGCCCTCCACGGCGCGGTGTGGCTGCCGGGGAGCGCGCCCGGGGAGTCGGTGCGCCTATTGCGCGAGGAGCCGGCCCGGGTGGGCCAACAGGCGGCCGAGGGCTGGCGGCAGCCCCTGGCGCGACAGGCCAGCGCCGTGTTCATCGCGGGCAATCGCCACGTCGAGCGCATCTCCGAGCCTGCTGACCGCCTTCTCCAGGGACGCCCCTACTGGAGCCTCGGCCTCCCCGTCCCACTCGGCCAGAGGGTCTTCGCGGCCGTCACCATTGTCATCACCGGCAGCGAACAACACGCCCTGGCGTGCGCGCGCCTTGCGGCCGAGGCCGTGGCCTCCCAGGGTCTCCTCTACGGCACCCTCCAGGCCGGCCAGGAACTCCAGGAACGCTACGACGAGTTGTGTCGCGCCTGGGACATCATAGCAGCCTCGAACGCCGGCTACCCCAACCCCGACCACATGGCCCAGGCGGCGGTCAACAAGGCCAAGGACTTCCTGGACGTCCAGCGGGTGAGCCTCGGTTGGGTGCGCCACGGCAAGGTCAAACTTGCGGCCATCTCGGACCAGGACTACATAGACCGCAGGACGAATCTCTCGCGGGCGCTCGTCGGGGCGATGGAGGAGGCCCTCGATGCCGAAGAGGCGGTGACTTTTCCGCCGGAGAAGGCCCTCGACGCGGACCCCTCGGAACTCTTCCCGGCTCATGCCCTGCTGGCCGATCTGGCCGAGTCGCATTCGATTGCCACGGTGCCGCTGCGCGCCGGGGACGAGGTGGCGGCGGTGATGGTCTTCGAGCGCCGCGACGCAAGACCATTCACCACCCAGGAGCGTCGCCTCCAGGGGATAGCCTGCGAGCAGATCGGCCCGGCGCTCGCCCTGGCGCGTCGCAACGCTCGTGGGCCGCTGGCCCGCGCGCGCGACGGGGTGACGTGGCTGGTCGAGCGCCTGCTGGGCAAGGGCCACGCGGTGGCCAAACTCGTGGCGGTGGCCGTCCTGGGCATCGCGCTGGCGGGAATATTCGGGCGGATGGAACTCAGGGTGAGCGCCTCGGCGCAACTCGCGCCCGCCACCCGCCGGGTCTACTCGGCGCCTTTCGATGGCGCCGTCCTCCGCGAGACCATGATCCTCCCCGGGCAATTGGTGCGGAGGGGCGACCTGCTCTTCCGCTTCGAGACCGAGGACCTCCAGATAGCGCTCCGCCAGGCGCGCGCCGACCTGGCCGAGACGCGCGCGAAGCGCGAGGTCTATTTCTCCCAACAGCGCATGGCCGAGGTGCGGATAGCCGAGGCCGAATGTGAGCGCCTGGAGGCCCAGATCGCTCTCCTGACCCACAGGATCGGCAGAGCCGAGGTGAGGGCCACGTTCGACGGCGTGGTTCTCACCGGCGACCTGCGCCAACAGATCGGCTCGCCCTTCCAGATGGGCCAGACTCTCATCGAGGTCGCCCCCCTCGACGAGCTCCTGCTCCTCACCCAGGTGAGCCAGGGGGACGTGGCACACGTGAAGGTGGGTCAACGGGGGACCTTCGCCACCAAGGCCCGCCCAGCCGAAACCCTCGACTTCACGGTCGAGAAAATCCGCCCCATGGCCGAAGCCCACGAGCGGGCGAACGTCTTCGTCGTCGAGGCCAGGGTCAGGAACGGCCCCGTGGTGCTGCGAGCCGAGGACATCCGCAACTGGACGGCGCTCGGAGCCGCCCTCCTCGAGGGCGCGAAGGGCGAAGCCGGGCCGCTGAAGCGAGTGTGGGACTTCCTGACCGAGGAAGGGCGAGAGGCCGCCCGGAGCCTCGCAGAGGCCCAGGAGCCAGGCGCCGATGAGAAAGAGAGGCTCCTCGCCGCGCTCAACGCCCTCCTGGAACGGCGGGAATTCTTCGACCGCCAGGCCCTGGCGGGGTTGGTCCTGCCGGCGCGCGCGCGGCGTCTGGCCGAGCTGGACCCCTCCGCCCTCTCCGAACACCAACTCCACCTGCTCAACCGCCTGGTCCTGGAGGCGGTGTTCGGAGAGGTTCTGGCGCCGTGTCCCCGCGTGGCCGAGGGGTGGCTGCGGCCGGGAATGGAGGCGGCGGCGAAAATCCACTGCGGCAAACACAACCTGGCCTGGGTCCTCACGCGGAGACTGATCAACTGGCTCCGCCTGAAGTTGTTCCTGTGAGGCGATGGACTCTGCGCGCTACGACCTCGAGTTCCGCGAAGGCCAGCCGGTGCTCGGCGGCCTCAAGCCGGCGATGTCGCCCCATGCCAAGATAACCACCCACACCTTCCGGGGGCAGGTGTGGTACGTGGCCCAGGACCCGGTGACCCTTCAGTACTTCCGCTTCGGGCCGACCGAACACCGCGTGGTCAAACTCCTGGACGGCAACCACACGCTCCGTGAAATCCACACCGAACTCCAGAAGGAGATGGGAGCGGAGGCCCCGAGTTTCCAGGACCTCGTGGCGTTCGTCCAGATGCTCCGCTCGGCGAACCTCCTCCAGTCGCCCGAGGGGGAGAAGCTGGAAGCGCTCTTCGAGCGGATGAAGAAGAAGCGGAGCCAGCGCCGGAAGCAGATGCTCTCGAACTTCCTCTTCCCGCAGATTCCGCTGTGCGACCCCGACCGCTTTCTGGCGCGCACCCTCCCCTATGTCCGCTTCCTTTTCACCCGCTGGTTTCTGGCCGTGTGGGCTGGGGTGGTGTTGGTGGGGGTCGTGACGTTTTTCTCCCACATCCGGGAACTGGCCAGGCCGGCCGAGGGGGTGCTCGCCCCTGAAAACCTGTTGTTGCTGTGGACGACCTTCGTCGTCCTCAAAGCCATCCACGAGTTCACCCACGCCTACCTGGCCAAGCACTTCGGCTCAGAGGTCCACAGGATGGGCATCCTGTTCCTGGTGCTGGTGACCCCGTGTGCTTTCGTGGACGTGACGGGTCTGTGGGGGGTGGAGGGGAAATACCGGCGGGCGCTCGTGGCGGCGGCCGGGATGATGGCCGAACTCTTCATCGCAACCTTCGCGCTCTTCGTGTGGCTCGGCACCGAGCACGGCACGCTCCACTCCATCGCCTACAACGTGATCTTCATAGCCTCGGTCTCCTCGGTGCTCTTCAATGGCAACCCGCTGCTGCGCTACGACGCCTACTACATACTGATGGACTGGGCCGAGTTGCCGAACCTGTGGATCAACTCGCGGCGCTACGTCCTCTACCTGGGCAAGCGCTACCTCCTCGGATTGAAGGAGGAACAGCCCCCCGTGACCCAGCCCCGCGAGAAGGTCTGGATGGTGGTCTATGGGGTGGCCTCGCTTTGCTACCGCACGGTGATCGTTGCCGGGATCGTGCTATTCATCTCGACGCGATTCTTCGGCCTGGGGGTGTTCCTCGGGATTGCGGCAGCCGTGCTCTGGCTCATAGTGCCGCTGGGCAAACTGATCCACTATTTATTGTTCGCAAAGGCCACGCGAGGCCACCGCCTGCGGTGTGCGACGGTGGGCGCCGTCCTGACCGTTGCGATAATCGCCCCGTTGGTGCGGCTTCCGGTGGCTCGCCACATCTATGCCCCCTGCGCCCTGGAGGCCGAGGAGCGGGCGGTGGTGAGGGCGCGATGGCGCGGTTTCGTCGAAAAGGTCTATGTCAGGGATGGCCAGTGGGTCGAGAAGGGGCAGCCGATAGTCGAGTGTGTGAACCGCGAGTTGGAATACGACGTGGTGAAGACGGAGAAGCAACTGGAGATAGCCCGTGTGAGGCTGGCAAGCTACGAGCAGGACAACCAGGTGGCGGCCGCACAAGCCGAACGGGTGCGCATCGAGGAACTGACCAGCACCCTCGAGGTTCTCCGGCAACGCGTGCGAGACCTGAGGCTGGCGGCTCCCTGCGATGGCCTCCTGATCGCCCCAGGGATCGAGAACCTGGTCGGGCAATTCCTCAACCCCGGCGACCCGGTGGCGATGGTGGCTCGCGGGCCGTTCTCGAAGGTCGTCGTGGTGATGAACCAGGCGGGGATCGCGGACGTCCAACGGGTTCGAGAGGAGCCGGTCAGCGTCAGGTTCCGGGAGCGTCCTGGGCGGGCGTATACGTGTCGGGTGGTCAAGGTCCTGCCCCAGGCGACCCACGAGGTGCCGCCGCCGGGGCTGACGAGCGCGGGCGGAGGACAACTGGTGCTCGACCCGGGCAGCCCGCGTGGCGACCGCACGCTCTTGCCGTGGTTCCGGGTCGAGTTGGAATTGCCGGAAGACGCGGACGTCAAACTCGGGGTCACGGGGACGGCCCGGTTCCGCATCGCCCGCGAGCCGCTCGTCGTCCAGTGGTACTACAAACTCCTGCGCGTCCTGCGCACCCGCTTCTTCCTCTAAGCCCGAGGCCGAATTAGCCACAGGGGACGGTGGCACACGCTTTCCAGCCTGTGCGAAGGCCACCCTACGCGTAGGGGCTCCATAGGACGGTGGCACATCTATGAGGAAACCCGGGATGGCAGCGCGCCGGGATGTGTTGGCTTTGGCACGCTTTTTGCACCGCAATCAATTGCCAGGCGAGAAGGAAAAGAAT
>CAYYCI010000010.1:0-19267 GCA_964470215.1 uncultured Planctomycetota bacterium | reverse complement strand
CGAATGGCGCGGGTGAGTTTCTGGACGATTGGCCTGGGGATGGCGCGTTCGGGGTCGCGGTGGTTCAGTGCGGTTCGCAGAGTTGCGGTTTCCATGGCCGTGCCTCCGCAAGAAGCCAGCAGAAGGCCATTCGCACCCCCGGTCGGGGGGGTCCATTATATCACGCCAGTCGGGCGCGCTTCCTCAAAAACCACTCGGTGCCTCCGAGGGCGACGACGAGCGCGAGGATGAGCCAGGAGTCCCAGAGCGACCAGTCGCGTCGCTCGCGGTGGACGAGTGTGCCTGGCCCGAGGGTCTTGAGGATTTTCGTCGCCTGCGGCGGTTCGGCGACCGTGCCGCCGGTCAGGGCGGCCATTCTCTCCAGGAGGCCGCGGTTGGCGGCCAGTTCGACCAGTTCGATCGGCGTTGCCGGCTCGACGAAGAACCTGGTCGAGACCTTCTCGAGGCCCTCGCGGGCCAGGAGGGGCTTGGCCTCGGGGGCCTCGAGTTCGACGCGATAGGTTCCGCCGGCCAGGGTGCCGAGGTCGGCGGCGTACATTCCCTGGGAGTTGGCCACGTAGGCCATCTTCTTCCGCAACACTACCCGGTCGCCGCGATAGACGGCCGCGGTAACGTTCTCGGAAACGATGGGGTTGAAATCCTGGTCGGTGAGTTTCGCTCGGACACGGACGGGGTCGTGTGGGCCGTATCGTGACCTGTCGGTTCCGAGTCGGACGAGTGAGGTTCCTGCGGGGAGTTTGTCGGCGGTTGCCCAGCGGAGGACCTGTCCCCAGAAGCGGTGGTGGTAGGTGTCGCCCACGCGGTAGCGCGTGCGCCAGGTGCGGTCGAAGCCGAGGAACATGACCCGACCGAGCGCGACGTTCTGGGTCGTGATGAGGGCGTGTTCACGGATGTAGGCGCGTCGCTTCAGGAGGGTTTCCTCGTCGGGGACTTCGTTCTCGCGCTGCGGCTTGAGGAAGTCGGGCGGGGTCGGCGGGAGGGCGTATGCGAGGACGACGGCGCCCTCCTTGGTGTCGAGGACAGGGTGGCGCCAGTGGATTTCGGGGAAGGAGCGCCAGACCTCGAGGTTTTCCTCGGGGTCCACGCGCAGGCGCGTCACGACGTGGTTGCGTCCCTCGGGGGTCAGTTCGATGCGGAAGGTCTCCTCGGGGGTGTCCACGTAGGCGTCGGGCTCGTCAACCTTCTCGAAGGTCACGGGGATGATGTCGGCCAGTGGGGTTTCGGCGTATGCGTGGGGCATGTAGCGTGGGCCGGCGATGACGACGAGGGTGCCGCCGCGCTCGGTGACGAACTTCTTGATGGTCTCGAGTTCCTCGCTCCGGAGGGCCTTGGGGTCGACATCGCCGAGGACGATGACGTCGAACTTCATCCACTCGGCCTCGTTTTCGGGCGGCGCGGTGGCTTCCGGCTTCTCACTGGGCCTGGTGACCGAGGCGTGGATGGTCTCGCGTGGGGGCTGGTCGGGGATCTGGTCGGGGCGGAGGACGACGTACTGAAGTTTGACCGTGCGGTCGCGGCTGGCGAAGAGGTTCTTGATGTAGCGGAACTCCCAGCGGGGGCGTTCCTCGATGAGGAGGAGGCGGGTCTGGTCGTCGGTGACGTTTACGGAGATGGGGCGCTCGTTGTTCTCGGCCAGCGCCTCGCCCTCGACCTCCTCGACCTTCACCCGGTAGGCGTGGAGGCCAGCCTCGGAAGGTTCGTCGGAGAGTTGGACTCGGGTGCGGAGGCTGTCGCTCTCGACTTTTACCTCCTCGGCGTCCACGGGAACGTCGCCGTCGTAGAGGGTGAGGCGAACGGTCTTGCCCCTCAGGCCATCCAACTTGACGTCGGCGTCGAGGTAAACCTTGTCCTTCTTGTAGATGGTCTCCGGGGCTTTCAGCGATACGATCGCGGCGTCGGCTGGTGGACGTGAACTCGCCCCGAGGACGATCGAACAGATGGGCACGCCCTGGAGCCCCAGCCTTCGCGCGGCCGGCTCGACCCTTGCGGTCGGGACGTTGTGTTGGCCGTCTGTGAGGACGACGATCCCAGCGAGCCGCTCGGTGGGCATCTCGGTGATGACCTTCTCGAGGGCGGCGGCCAGGTTGGTGCGCAGTTCCGCGGGTTCCTCGGGCTTCGGTTCTTCGAGGGTTGGCTCGAGATGTGCGATGCGAGCCGGGGTTGCCTCGGCTGCCCCGGAAGCGAAGGTGTAGATGCGCAGGCCGTAGTCGTCCTCGAGGGTTCTCAGGAGGCCGCCTTTGCCGCCAGGTCCGGTGAGGAGTTCTTTGGCGATGGCCAGTCGGGCTTTCTCGGCCACGTCGTCAATGAGTTTCTTCTGGCGTTCGGCCAGGGAGTTGTAGAATGCCTCGTCGAGGGCCTCGGCGGTGGCGGCGACCTTCGCGGAGAGGGAGACGAGCGAGGCGGATGCCTCGCGGAGGGTGTCGGCGAGTTTGGCGGGGTCGCGCGCCACGGCGGGGAGTTGGTCGCGCGCCAGGAGGTCGTAGCCCCGGCCCAGGGGCCTTGCCGCTTCGCTCTCCATGCGCTCCTTGAGGCGGAGGAGGTCGGAGCGGGTGCGCTCGTCGAGTTTGACATTGGCCTCGAGGGGTTTGGCGAGGGCCTTGGCCTGGGCGGCGAGCGTGTCGCGGATTTCGGCGAGCGCGCTGCGCAACTTCCGCCTGCGGTCGGCCAGTTGCTTCTGGCGGCTCTCCGGATCGGCCTCGCCGAGGGTGGTGAGCCATTCGATGCGCGGGGCGAGTTGCTCGCGCGCCCGAAGGAGGGCGGCAGCGAGGCTCTCGAGGTGCCACGGGCGCTTCGGGGCGTCGGGGACCACGGCCTCGGCCAGGCGCACCCGCTCGAAGGGCTTCATCTGTTTGTCGGCCACTCGCATCGAGGCCGAGGTGTCGAGGACCACGGCCACATAACGCTGGAGGCTTCGCTTGAACTCGACCGAGCGGACGGGTTGCGCGAGCATGAAGACGACCAGCAGGGCCATAGCGACCCGCAGTGCCGCTAGTGCGAGGCCGATTCGCGGAGGGACGATCCGCCGCTCGAGGCCGTAGAGCGCCAGAAGGGCCTCGACGGCCACCGCGCCCACCAGAGCCAGCGGCCACACCCACCAGCCGGTGGCGTAGATGACGACGTGTTGGAGCGCGTCGAGCACACACAGGATGGCGAGGAACCCGGCGGCGATGGCCAGGAGCCTGACGAGGAGCCTGGCGCCGAGCGATCGCGCCCTGCCGAAAACCCGGTGGACCAGCACCCACAGCGCAATCCACACCACAGCCAGCAGACACACCAGCGAGACCGGCAGCCTGAAGGGCAGGAGGGTGTGTTGAACCAACGGACCGTTCACGTCTCCGACACCGTCCTTTCTCTCTCGGCTCTTGCGGCCAGGAGTTGTCGGGCGCGCTCGCGGAAGGTCTGGACGTCCACCGCCTCGGTGCCGAACTGGACGGTTTGTGGGATGTGGAGTCGGCGCTGGAGTGCGACCCAACGCGCCACGGCGATCTCCGCCACGAGCACGAGCAGTGCCCCTATGGCCAGATACTTCCAGATTTCATCCCCGGGAACCTTGCCGGTGACGTGGGCGGCCAGTTCCTCGGTGCGCTGGGTTTCGACCAAGTCGGCATACTGGCTGGCCTTCTCGAAGTCGCTGCGGCTCAGGCCCTCGAGGATGCTCTCCTCGACCTTCGTGAGGACGACGAACGGGATGTCGCCGTCGCCATCCTTGCCGAGACCGTACGCGCTCGCCAGGTTGCCCGGTAGCGCCACGGAGTAGAGCCCCGGCTCCTGGGTCTGGGCGAAGCGGACGCGGAGGGTCGCCCCCTGGGCCTCGAGGCGGGCGGGTAGGCGTCGCCCGCTCGGGGTAACTACCTCCGCCCCCTGGCCCTCCTGGCCGTGGGTGGCGGGCCACTCGGGCCGCAGGCAGGTTGCCGGGATGGGCTGTTTCCGCTCGCGGCTGCTCGACCACAGCAGGCGGATGACCGCGTTGGCCCCGCCCTCGTAGTACTCGAGTTTCACGGGATAGGGGCGGCCGCCCCGAAGGCGGAGGGTGGCCGAGTATTCGGTGGCCGATTGCTCACGCCAGGCGTCAACGAGTTTCTGGCCATCGAGCCACAGGCGCACCCCGTCGTCGGCCACGACGTGGAGCGTGTAGCGGTCGTCCCGTGGGGGGACGAGGAAGCCGGTCCATCGCACGGAGAAGTCGTCGGCTCCGACCGAGGGGTCGGGGGCCTTCTCGCCCCAGTCGAAATCCACTGCGGGGTCGAGGCGGGAGAGGGCCAGGCGGCCGAACCTCTTGCCCTTGAAGTAACGGCCCGAGAGGCCCATGCCGGCCTTGCCTGTCGGCCTAAGTTCCAGGACGATCTCGCCCCCTGGGGCGACGTTGGGCTCGAGCATGGTCGGCGCGGCGAGGTAATAGACCAGTTCGTGGACGAGTGGGACGAACGACTTGAGGGCGGGGAGGTTGCCACAGGAGGGGTCGAGGGCGGTTGCGAGCATGGCCACTCGCCCCTTGCCGACCTTGCGCTCGACCAGGAACGGCTCGCCGGTGTTCAAACGCCCCCCTACCCTGACCTGGCGGTCGCGCTCGTTGGGCGCGACCGTCCAGTAGGACTTGACGAGCGCGGCCGTGATGTCGGAGCCTTCAGGGTCCGAGACCAACCTCAGGGCCGGGTGGCTGAAGGTCTTCGGCTCGAGGTGGCGGGGCGAGTTCTCGACCAGCCGCCGTTCCACCAGCCGCGCGGGAACCACGGAAGCCGCCGAGGCAGTCGTCCACGAGTTGTAGAACGTCGGCTTCACCCGAATGCCGGGGGCGATCAGGAGACCTCCGCCGGCCTCGACGAACTCGACGAGTCTGTCGGCCACCGCCTTCGGCAGCATGGGCACATTCGCCAGGACCACCACTGCGAACCGGCGAAAGTCCCCGACCGACTCGACCTCGGGGGCGTCCACGACGTGTGGCTCGACCACGTAGCGGACCGCCTCCTTGGAGGCGCCCCTGGCGCTGGCCGGCCGGTCGGCAGAGACAGGTGAGAGGGCGATCTCGAGAAACGCGGCCGCGCCGCCGAGCGGACGCGTCGAGGGCACACCGTCCACGAGCAACACGGGGAGTTTCTCGAGGACGTTGAGCACCCGCGCCTGGTGGTTGTCGCCGGCCAGGTCGTCCTGGCAGAGCAGTCGGGCCTCGACGATCCGCGGCCCGGGCTTCTCGAAGCGATGGGAGAATGTGACGGTCTCGGCGGCCTTCGGGGGAATCTCGGTGGTGAAAGGCTCGCGGCCGACGCTCGCCCCATCCACGAACAACTCCACCGCGCTGGGCTTCAGGGTCGCTGTCCCCGTGTTCATCACCTTCACGTGGATTCTCACCGGGCGGTCGGTGCCGACGACCTTGCGCGAGAAGTTGACCTCGGCGATTGCGACGTTGCGGAACGACTTGGGGAGCGGGAGGACGCGGCAGACGATCTTCGGCGGGGTGTCGAGTTGCCGCAGGCTCTCGGCCAGGAACTCCCAGCGCACCTGGCTCCCGATGTCCCAGCCGACGTTCTGCCCGTCGGTTATCAGGACGATGTTCTTGATGGCGTTGTTTCCGTCGGCCAGCGATGCGGCGGCCGCGTTGAGCGCCTCGAGGGCGTTCATGGTCCCGCCCACCGGCTTGAGCCCGTCGAGGACGGCCAGCACGGCCTTGCGGTCGGCCTTCGGGGGCGAGACCACCGGGCGCGGCACCGGGCCGGCGAGGATGACGCTCACCGCGTCGCCAGGGCGACAGGCGTTGATGACGGTCCGGGCCTCCTCGATCGCTCGGGCGAAGTTCGTCTTACCCTGGACGTTGAGGGTCATGGACATCGAGGCGTCGAGGACGATCGCGACGTCGCGCTCGCCCTGGCCGCTGGCCCACCTGAATTGCTGGACGAAACGTTCGATGGCCGATGCGCCCGCTGCCACGAGCGCCAGGACAAGCGAGGTGGCGAGCATTGCCAGGCGCGCCTTTCGGCTCTGCCACATTGCCGCGGCTACCCCCAGTGCGATGACCGCGCCGAGGAACGCGGGGAGAGCGATCGCCCAGGGCACCTGCGCCCTCACGGTGATGAACGGCCTGGCTATGGCCAGCGCGACGAGCGCGACCAGGAGGCAGCGCAGGGCCAGGAGGATGATCTCCTCGAGGAGGATGCGGCGGTTCTGGGAGGTGAGCGATGCGAGGAGGAAGCGCATCGCGCCCCAGTCGATCACCCGCGCGCGGCTGCGGTTCAGGAGGTGGATGACGACCGGCACCGCCACGGCCACCAGGCCGATGAGCAAAGACCAGTTGATGAAGGTCACTTCCCCAGGCTCCTGCGCCGCGCCAGGTACGTGGCCAGCGCGATGTCGAAGTCGTGCCGCGTCGAGAGCGGCACATAGTCCACCGCCATTTGTCCGCAGCCCTTCTCGATCCGTTCGAGGAAGCGGCGAACCTCGTCGAGGTAAGCGGCGCGGATCGAGCGCGGGTCGAGTTGGACCCTGCGCTCCGCCAACTCCAGGTCGCGGAAAAGGCTCCAGCGGTCGAACGGAAAGGTCAACTCTTCCTCGGCCATCACGTGGAGGACGATCACCTCGTGCTTGCGATAGCGGAAGTGGTGGAGCGCGTTGAGAATTTCCTCAGGGTCGTCGAAGAGGTCCGAGACGACCACCACCAGCCCCCGGCGATGCACCCGCTCGGCTATGTCGTGGAAGACCGGGGCCAGGCGCGACTCGTCCCCCGCCTCGGTCTCGTAGAGTTCCTGGAGGATTACCCTCAGGTGGCTGGTGCGGCTGCGCGAGGGGATGTAGCGGCGAATCTTGGTGTCGAACGTGACCAGGCCCACCGCGTCCTGTTGGTTGATCATCAGGTGGGCCAGCGTGGCGGCCAGGTATTGCCCGTAGGCGAACTTGCTGAGCCGCCGGCCGTTGCGCCGCGCGGCCTGTTCCCCCGTGTAGGCCATCGAGCCGGAGGCATCGAGGAGGATCGTCGCGCGGAGGTTGGTCTCCTCGATGTAGCGCTTGATGTAGTAGCGGTCGCTCTTGCCATAGACGCGCCAGTCGAGGTCGCGGAGGTTGTCGCCAGGGACGTATTCGCGGTGGTCGGCGAACTCGACGGAGAAGCCGCGATAGGGGCTCTTGTGGCGCCCCGAAACGAATCCCTCGACCACCCCGCGGGCGAGAAGTTCCAGGCGCCCGATCTTCGTCAGGGCGTCGGGGTCCAGGAGGCTCATATACGCAGGGGTGTCGGCCATGGCTCAGGCAACCGCCTCTTCGACCTTCGGCTGAATTTCCGCCAGCAGCCGCTCGGCTATCTCGTCCGAGGTGATCCCGGCGGCCTCGGCGTTGAAGGTCGGGATGATCCGATGGCGAAGGACGGGGAGGGCCATCTCGCGGACGTCCTCGGTGGTGGCGTGGTAGCGGCCGTAGAGGATGGCGCGCGCCTTCGCCGCCATCATCATGTAGATGCTCGCGCGCGGACCCGCACCCCAGTGGACCAGTTCGCGGATGAACTCGGGGGCCTCCGGGGACTTCGGGCGCGTGGCCCGCGCGATGTCGCGCGCATACTGGAAGACGTGTTCAGCCGCGGGAACCCGCCGCACAATCTGCTGGAGGCGAAGGATGTCCTCCGCGGTCAGAGCCACCTCCAGCTCCGCCTCGTAGGTCCCTGTGACCATCTTCATTATCTCGAGCTCTTCGTCCCCATCGGGGTAGTCGACGAGGATCATGAACATGAAACGGTCCAACTGGGCCTCGGGCAACGGATACGTGCCCTCCTGCTCGATCGGGTTCTGGGTGGCCAGGACGAAGAATGGGTCGGGGAGGGGATAGTCCTTCTCGCCCACTGTGACCATGCGCTCCTGCATGGCCTCGAGGAGCGCGGCCTGGGTCTTGGGCGGGGTGCGGTTGATCTCGTCGGCCAAGATCATGTTGGCGAAAAGCGGCCCGCGGACGAACCGGAACACTCGCCGCCCGGTCGTCCTGTCCTCCTCGAGGACGTCCGTGCCCGTGATGTCCGAGGGCATCAGGTCGGGGGTGAACTGGATGCGCTTGAACCTCAGGTGGAGCACTCGTGCGATGGTGCTCACCAGGAGGGTCTTGGCCAGCCCCGGGACCCCGACCAGCAGCCCGTGGCCCCGACAGAATATTGCCACGAGCACCTGCTCGATGACCTTTTTCTGCCCGACGATGGCCTTCGAGATCTGGTCGGTCATCTTCTCGTAGGCCTCGTTGAGGGCCTTGACCACCTGGATGTCGTCCTGAGCTTCGGCGGTGAGTTTTGGCCCGGCGGGGGTCTCGTTCTCGGCGCCCACTTCTTTTCTCCTCACGCCCTCCCTTGTTCTACCCGATCTTTTCGACCCGGAGCGTCCCGACAACGCGCCCGGTCGAATGCTTCATCACTGTAGCGCCCGGCATCTGGGATTTCAACACCGGCGGTGGCCCGCTTTACACCTGATTAGATCGAGCGACAAATCTTCACATTCCCGCCCCTCTGCTACCTCATTGATCAACGCGCTTGGCGTCTCTACAATCACACGGAACCCGGATGGAGCCGAAAGCGTCAAAACCATCAGAGGACTATCCATCAGCGGGGAATGTCCGGCCGGAGGAAAACCAATGAAGACCTTGGCCGCCGCAATCTTGCTGCTCGCTGCCGAACTCTCGCTCGGCGCCACGATTGACGACGCGCGTCGGGCGCTCGCCGATCGCGACTACGCCCGCGCAGCCGCCATCCTCTCAGCGCTCGAACTCAAAGACGACGACTATCGCCTCTACCTGCTGGCCAACGCACGCTATCTGGCTGGCCAGGCTCAACAGGCCGTCGCCACCCTCGACGAACTCCTCAGGCGTTACCCGAAATCGCCCTGGCGCCACAAGGCGCTCTTCAAGCGGGCCGACGCCCTCATGAAACTCGGCCGATTCAAGGAGGCCGAGGCCGTCTATGAGAGCCGCGTCACCTACCTGGCATCCGCCGAGCGCCGCGGCCAACTCGAGCGGGTCTATCTCACCCACGCCGACGAGGCATTCGAGCCGAAGGCGCCGGCGGGGCGCGAGCGCGAGGCCAAACTCGCCGAGCGAAAGCCCGACTACAAGGCCGCGCTCAGGCTCTACCAGCGCGCGGCCGAACTCGACGCCCTGCCCGACGAGGCCCCCCGCGTCGCCCTGCGAATCGGCCTCTGCCAGTTCCACCTCAAGCAATACCCGCAGGCAATCTCGACCCTCGAAGCCATGGTCGAAAAACACCCCGAGAGCCAACACATCCCCGAGGCGCTCTACCACCTGGGGCTTTCCCATGCCAGGCGCGGCGACCCCGACAAGGCCCGGGCCTACCTGGAGAAACTCCTGCGCGACCACGCCGACAGCCCGCGCGCGCCCGATGCCCTCTACCAGATCGCGCTCACCCACGGCTTGCCCAAGCCGCGCACCGAGGCCGACCTTCACCTCGGAGCGAAAGCCCTCCGGCGGTTCCTCGAACTCTACCCCAAACACAAACTCGCCCCGCAGGCCGGCTACCAGGCGGGCCTGTCCTATTTCAATTTCGGCCAGTTCGAGAAGGCCATCGAGCAACTGGCGGCCTGTGTCAAGGTATTCGCCGACAACAAGGCCGTCGAGGTGGGCAAGGCGGCGTTCCTGATCGGTGAGGCCCATCGCCGGCTCGGCCACTTCGACGCGGCCATCGCGGCCTGGCGCGGCTATCTCCGCCGCTTCCCCGCCCACGAGGACTGGCAGAAGGCCCAGGCGGCAATCGTCTCCGCGCGCTTCGACCAGGCCGTCGCACTCTTCAAGAAAAAGAAGTGGGACGACGCCCGGAAGTCCTTCGAGCAGTTCGCAGCCACCTATCCTCTCGATGGGCGCAACGACGACGCGCTCTTCTACCTCGGCCTCATAGAATACGAGCAGAAACGCTACCGCGCGGCCATCGCGGCCTGGCGACGGGTCGTGGCCAAGTTCCCCAGGACCGACCGCGGCTACCTGGCGCAGTTCCGCATTGCCTCGACGCTCGACCGCGACCTCCACGACTTCGACCCCGCAATCGAGGAATACAAGAAGATCAAGTCGGGGCCACACGCCTCCCGCGCGGCCGCGCGACTCGCCCAACTCACCGAACCAGCGCTCGCCGTCACCTTCGAGCGCTCATACCGCACCGACGAGAAACCGCGCCTGAAAGTCCTCACCCGCAACATCGAAAAACTCCATTTCAAGGCATATCGCCTCGACCCCGAGGACTTCTTCCGCCGCATGGCCGGCTTCCGCGACGTCGAAGACCTCGACATCGCCCTCATCGCCCCACACCAGGAATGGGACGCTCCGATCAAGAACTTCCGCAAATACGAGGACATTGACTCCGAACTCGAACTCCCGTTCGAGAAACCCGGCCTCTACGCCGTCCAGGCATCCGCCGAAAAACTCCAGGCCACAACCCTCGTCCTGGTAACCGACCTGGCCATCATCGCAAGGGTCTCCAAGCGCGACATCCTCCTCTTCGCCCAGAACACCCGCACCGGCAAACCCCAGCCCGGCGCCAAACTCCTCGTCCACGACGGCGAGAAGATCATCCTCGAGGGCACCACGGGCAGGGACGGCATCTTCCAGGCCGAATCCGACAATCTCAAGAAGCCCCGAAACGTCGCCGTTTATGCCCTGGCCGCCGGCAGCCCAGCCTACAGCGGCCTCGACCTCCGGAGGCTCGGCGTGGCGGTTGGCCTACAACCACGGGGAATCCTCTACACCGACCGCCCGGCATATCGCCCGGGCGAGAAGGTCCACTATCGCGGCATCATCCGCCTGGTCGCCAAGGGCAGTTACTCGACCGGCGAGGACACGCCCGTGGAAGTGAAGGCCATCTCGCCCAGGGGCGACGTCGTCCACCAGGCGAAGGTCAAACTCTCGCGCTTCGGCACCCTGGCCGGCCACTTCGCCCTCAACCCGCGCGAGCCGCTCGGCACCTGGCGACTCGTCGCCTCGCTCGGAGAGGGCAAGCCCACCTTCACTGGCCGCTTCCGGGTGGACGAATACAGCCTGCCCCTCTACCGCGTGGTCTTCGACTTCCCGAAGTTCACCTACCTGCGCGGCGAGAAGATCGCCGGGAAACTCCGCGTCGAGTACTTCTTCGGCCAGCCGGTGGCCGGCAAGACCGTTCGCTATCTCTTTGCTCGCGACCGCTGGCACACCGCCACCACCGACCCCAAGGGCGAGGTGGCCGTGGAGTTCGAGACCGACTTCTTCCGCCAGACCGCCACCCTCCCCCTGATGGTCGTCATGCCCGCCGAGGGCATCAGGGCCAGCCGGAACTTCCTCCTCGCCACCGAGGACTTCAAGGCCACGCTCTCGACCCTCCGCGACACCTACCTTGTGGGCGAGCCGTTCGACGTCGAGGTCGCCACCGCTGACCTCGAGGACAAGCCCATCGCCGCAGAGGTCACGGTGGGTCTCTACCGCTATGTCTCCGAAAAGCCCGACCGCCGCCCCAGGCTCACCCCTCGCGGCCAGACCACAGGCTACGTCAAGGTCGCCGAGAAGAAAGTCACCACCGACAAGACCACCGGCAAGGCCATCGTCCGCTTCTCCGCGACCGAGGGCGGCTGGCACCTCGTCCGCCTCGAAGGCCACGACAGCCACCAGAACCTCGTCGTCGCCCAACGCCAGTTGTTCGTCTCCGGCGAGGACGACAAGATAAAACTCCGCATCCTCACCGACGCCGACACCTATCGCGTGGGGGAGAAGCCCACGGTCAACATCGTCTGCCGCACCGGCCCAGCCACCGCGCTCCTGACCTGGGAAGGCGAACGGGTTTATCGCTATCGCGTCGTTCGTCTCAAGAAAGGCTCCAACCGCATCCCGATCGAGATTCCCGATGTCTGCGCGCCCAACTTCACCCTCTGGGCAGCAGTGGCCCACGAAAACGCCTTCCACCAGGCATCCAAGGCCCTCGCCGTCCTCAAGGAACTCCGCGTGGCCATCGAGCCATCGAAAAAAGAACTCAAGCCCGGCGAAGAGGTAACCCTCGAACTGACGACCACCGACCAGGCCGGCCGCCCGGTCGCGGCCGAGTTGTCGCTGGCCGTCGTTGACGAGGCGCTCTATGCTCGCTACCGCGACACCCTCCCGCCCCTCGGCGAGTTCTTCCACCAGAGACGAAGGGGCGCGTTCTACGTCGCCGCAGCATCGAGCGTCTTCGCATACAAGGCCAAGACCTCCGAAATCAGCGAAGCCATCCTCGTGGAAGTCGAACTGACAGACGAATTCTTCGGTGTTGACGAAGACGAAGAAGACCGCCTGGTAGAGCACTCGAAGACCGCGGCCAGCCGAGCGAGGAAGGAACTCGCCGAAGCGCCCCCGCCGAAAGAAGATGCCCTCGAGGGCCGTCTCCACCGCGCCTATGGCGGCCGCGCCGGCGGCTATGTCATCGGCGGTAGGCAAGCAGGGCTCGTCGCCGAGAGGCTCACGGACCTCGCCGCCCTGGCAAACCTCGGCCCCGAGGCAGGAGGCGAACTCCTGCGCCGTGGCCAGGCGGCCGACAAGGGCCTCGTCGCCGGCGAGAAACTCGCTCTCGCCAGCCGACCGGCCACCAATGGCAAGACCGCCCGCCGCACCGCGCTCGTCCGCCTGCGCGAGTTCTTCCCGCAGACCGCCTACTGGAACCCCGCCATCACCACCGACGCGCGCGGCAAGGCGACCATCAAGTTCGTCATGCCCGACACCACCTCGTCCTGGCGCCTCGTCGCTCGTGGAATCACCACCGACCACCTGGTCGGCGAGGCCACCGCCTCCATCGTCACCAAGCAGCCGTTCTCGGTCGAACTGGCCACCCCCGCCGCCCTCACCGAGGGCGACAAGGCATCCGTCAGGGCATCCGTCCGAAACTTCACCGAACGCGACCTCTCCGCCACCCTCGAGCTCACGGCCACCCTCGAGGGCGGCGCGAAGCCCCAGGCCGCCCGCCTCGAGCGAAAAGTCCCCGCGGGCAAGGTCCAGGAGGAATTCGTCCCGCTCCAGGCCCCTGCGCAGGGCAAGCTGGAGGTCCAGGCGCGCGCCCGCGCCGGCCACCTCGGCGACGCCGTGGCCAGGACGATTCCCATCCGCCCGTGGGGCATCCCCGTCCGCGCGGGCACGAGCGGCCGCGCTCGCGACTCCTTCTCACTCGACCTCGCGCTGCCAAAGCCGCCCGGAGGCCTCGACTACTCTACCCGCTCCCTCGAGATTCTCATCAGCCCCTCGCTCCCACACGACCTCCTCGAGGCGTGCCTGAGGACCCACGGCGGCATGGGCTGCACCGAGCAGACAATCGCCGTCGGCCTCCTGGCCGTCAATGGCATCGAACTCCTCGACAGGCTCGGTCGTGCCCCGCTCGCCGAGCGCTCGCGCCTGGAGGCGAGGGTCGAGTCGGCCATCCGCACCCTCGCCCTCACCCAGAGGGGCGGAGGATGGGACTGGGCGGTGGCCTCGCGTCTCGCACGCCTCGACCCGTTCGCCACCGCATATGCCCTCGAGTTCCTCAGGCGGGCCGAGCGCAAGGGCTTCGCGGTGCCCAGAAAACTCCTCGAGCCGGCCCGCGCGGCGGCCAAGAGCCTCTTCGCAGGAGCCGAATCCCCCGCCGAGAAAGCCGCGCTCCTCTACGGCATGTCGTTCCACGGCGATGCCGACTTCTCCTACGTCAACCGCCTCGACCGCCTCCACGAGCGGCTCGACAACCAGAGCCTGGCACTCCTGGCGCTGACGTTCCTGAACCTGGACCGCCGCGAGCGCGCCGGCCAGTTGGCCGCCAACTTGCTCGCTCGCTCCAAGCCCGTCACCCTGCCGGATGGCCGCAAGGGACGCTACCTGCCGGTGGCGCGCCACGAGGCGCTCTGGCGCGGCGACCAGGTCGAGGCCACGGCGCTCGCCCTCGAGGCCCTTGAGCGCACGAACCCGCGCGCCGCCGAGCTCGAGGAGTTCGTCAACTGGCTCATGCACACCCGCGCGACCACCTCGTGGGGCTCGCCCAGAGCGCGAGCCGCAGCGGTCAGAGCGCTGAGCGTCTATCTCGGCCAGGCGAAGGCCGAAGCCCAGAAATACGTCCTCGAGATCGCCATCAACGGCCAGAAGATAAAGACCCTCGAGGCCGACGGCATGCGGCGAACCGTGCGCATCGAGGCCCCCGCACAACTGGTGCGCAACCGCAACCGCCTGGACTTCCGCTTCAAGGGTCGCGGCGAGTTCGTCTACACTTGCACCCTGGAGGGCTTCACCCGCGGGGTGCCCAGGCCCACGAGGTCGGAGGACCTCGCGGTGCGGCGCCGCTACGAGGCGTCGCCGCTGGTCTTCGAGGGGCGCGAAGTCCCGCGCGGCTTCTCCGTCGTCCGAGGCCCACACAAGACCGTCACCAACCCGGTCGAAGAACTCCCCCGGAAGAAAACCTGCGACGTCACCCTCGAGGTCTACGTCCGCAACCGCGACCGCTACCTGGTCCTCGAGGACTTCCTCCCGGCGGGCGCGACCGTGGTCGAGCCGACGATCAGCGGCAACTTCGACCGCTGCGAGGTCGGCCACGCGCGCATCACCTTCTACTTCTCCAACCCGGGTCGCAGCCAGTGGCTCAGGGCGACCTACCGACTGGCCGGCAGTTTCCCGGGGAATTACCGCGTCTTGCCCGCCAGGCTCTATTCCTTCTATCGCCCCTACGACCTGACGGTCGGCGAGCAGCGGACCCTGACCGTCCTTGCCGAAGACAAGCAGCCCAGGCGCGCCTACGTGATGTCCCCCGACGAACTTTTCTATCTCGGCAAGAACCATTACGAGAAGAAGAACTACGAGAAGGCCTGGCCACTCCTCCACAAACTCTTCCACGAACACCGCCTCCAGGACAGGCCGTTCAAGGAAACCGCGCGCATGCTCCTATACATGGCCATCGAGCGGAAGGACGCCAGGGCGGTCGTTGACTACTTCGAGATACTCAAGGAGCGCTACCCGGAGTTGGTCGTGCCATTCGAGAAGATGCTCGCGGTGGCGCGTGCCTACCGCGACCAGCGCGAGAACGAGCGAGCGGTCCAGGTCTTCCGGGCCATCGCCGAGGGGCTCTACTTCCAGGAAGGCAACGTCGCAGGGGTCCTCGAGGACGCCGGCGACTTCGTGGCCGCCACCGACTTCATGGAACGCCTGCTCGCCGAATACCCGGACGTCCCGGCCGTCCAGACCGGGCTCTACTCTCTCGCCCAGAAACTCTACGCCACCATCCCCCGCCTGGCCACCGACGAGCGCCTCAAGAAACAAACCACCAAGAAGGAACTCCTGGCCGAGACCAGGGGCCTGATGGGGCGCTTCCTCGAACTCTACCCCGACAACCCGATCTGCGACGAGGTGAGTTTCTCCCTCGCCTCGTCCTTCCTCCAGGACGAGTCCTACGACAAGGCCATCGCCCTGTGCACCGCCTGCCAGAGTCGCTACCCGAAGAGCCCGCTCCTGGACTCTTTCCAGTACATCGCCGGCTACTCCTATTTCGTCACCGACCGCCACGCGAGGGCCCTGGAGATTTGCCGCAAGGTCGCCACGGGCAAGTATCCGACCCCCGACGGCTCCCTCGCCCCCAGCGACGACCGCTACAACGCCACGCTGATGATCGCCCAGGTTTACCACTCCCTCCGCCAGCACGAGAAGGCCATCGCGGAGTACGAGAAGGTCAGGGACCGATTCCCCGATGCCCGTCGCGCGCTCGACTACCTGCTCGCCCGGGAACTGCGCCTGCCCGAGATCACCACCTCGACCCCTGGGAAGGAGCCGAAGGTCGAACTCACATATCGCAACATCCCGACCTGCCAGATGTCCGTCTATAAAGTCGACCTGATGACCCTCTACCTCCTGCGCCGCGACCTCTCGGACATCACCGAGATCAACCTCGCGGGCATCAAGCCCTTCATCGAACGAAAGATCGCCCTCGGCGAGGGAAAGGACTACGTGGAAAAGGAAACGACCGTCGAACTCCCCGAGATCAAGGACCCGGGCGCCTACCTCATCGTGCTCAAGGCCGACGAACTCCAGTGCTCCGGCATGGTCCTCGTCACCAAACTCAGGCTGCGAGCACAGGAAGATCCGAAAAGCGGCGTCGTGCGGGTGAACGTCCGCGACACCGAGGGCGACTACCTCCGCAAGGTCGAGGTCAAGGTCATCGGCACCCAGAACGAGCGCTTCATCAGCGGCAAGACCGACCTGCGCGGGGTCTTCGAGGCCACCGGCATCCGCGGTCGGGCCACCGTCATAGCCCGCAGCGGCGACCACTACGCCTTCCACCGCGGGACCGCCCCGCTCCTCGTCCCGGAGCGCAAGGCCAAGAAACCAGCCCAGCCAGCCCCACAACAACAGGCCGCCCAGCAACTCGACAACGTCAGGGAGCGCCTGTTGAAAATCCAGCAGAGGAACGAAGCCACCTGGCGAAGGGCCACCCGCACCAAACAGAAGGGCGTCCAGGTCCAACAGGCATTTTGACCCGACCTGCGCCACACTCCCCCGGGGCCCCTCGAGCCGACCCGGACCAACCGAGGAGAACTGCGGCCAGTGGCTCCCAGGCGTCGCCGGCGCTCGTGATTCGGCGACACCCCACTGCGCCCGCGCTGAGCCTCCCATGGTGCCAGCGAGAGCGCTGCGTCCTCCACAAAGGCCGTTGACTCCCGGTCGCGGTCGAGATATGCTCTCGGCCTCGACGGACGAGTTGCGAGAGGAGACGCGCGGTGGCCGACGAGCGAATCCCCGTTCTTTTCGACACCGATATTGGCTCGGACATTGACGACGCGGTGGCGCTGGCCTATCTGTTATGTCAGCCGCGGTGTGAACTCGTCGGGGTGACGACCGTGAGCGGCCAGGCGCGCCGGCGGGCCATGCTGGCCGATGCGGTCTGCCAGGCCGCGGGTCGCAGCGATATCCCCATCCACAGCGGCGCGGAGCAGCCCTTGCTGGTCGAACAGCGCCAGAAGACCGCTCCCCAGGCCGAGGTTCTCGACCGCTTCCCGCACCGCGACGATTTCCCGCCAAACACCGCGGTGGAGTTCCTGCGCCAGGCGATACGGAGCCGCCCCGGGGAGATCGTGCTGGTGGCCGTCGGGCCGACGACGAATCTGGGCCTGCTCTTCGCCACTGACCCGGACGTGGCGAGCATGCTCAAGGGGCTGGTGCTGATGTGTGGGCGATTCGTCTCGGGAGGGCCGGGCGCCGCCGAACACAACGCCTCCTGCGACCCCCACGCCACGGCCATCGTCTATCGCGCCGCGGCCAGACCCCACATCTCCCACGGGTTGGACGTTACCTGCCGCTGCCACCTCGACGCGGCGACGTGTCGCGAGCGCCTGCGCGGCGGGCCACTGGACGTGGTGGCCGCCATGGCGGAGGTGTGGTTCCGTAGTGTCGAGACGATCACGTTCCACGACCCTCTGGCGGCCGCGAGCCTGTTCGAGCCGGGGCTGTGCACTTACCAGGAGGGGAAGGTGGAGGTCGAGCTGTCGGGTCGGTTAACTCTCGGCCTGACGCGCTGGAACCCGTCTTCCGGGGAGAAGCCCCATCGGGTCGCCACCGACGTGGACCCCGAGCGATTCTTCGGCCACTACTTTTCGGTGGTGGCTTGAGGAGGTTTGTGCCAGAGCGCGGTGGCGGGGATGGCGCTCTTTCGCAGCTGAGGCCCTTCCCAGAAGGCCTCGAGGGCGTCGTCGCCACCGAGTTCGAAGAAGGCGACGCGGAGGGGGTGGATTCCCGCCTTCAGGGGAGCGAAACCACGGGCCTCGTGCGCCGAGTGGAGGCCGTCGTTGTCAACGACTAGTTTGTCTCCGATCCACAGGCGGCTGCCGTCGTCGGAGTAGGTGTAGAAGGCATAGACCCCGTCGCGGGGGATTTTGATGTAGCCGGAGAACTCGAGGGCGAAGTTGTCCTTTCCCGCCCACTCGCCCAGGCCGACGGTGGGCGTGGTGGTCGTCGTTTTTGGCTGAAGTTTGGAGAAGTCGGGCAGGCGTTGCCATCGTCCCTCGAAAGCCCGACAAAGCAGGCCGGGCGCGAGCGTCCCGACGTCCTCGGGCGGCCTGAGCGGGACGGAGCCGAGGGTGACGGTTGTCGTGAGGCGACGACGGCCGCGCTCGAATGCGATGGAGAGTTTCTCGCCGCCCTTGCGGCCGACGAGTGCGAGGTGGAAGTCGAGGCCGCGCTCCACCGGCATCTCGCCGACCGCGGTGATGACGTCGCCGGGGCGAAGACCCGCGGCCTCGGCCGGGGAACCTTCGGCCACCTTCTCGACCTTCGCCGGCCCGCCGCCCGGGACGACGAGGCCGAGGGTGAAGCCGAAGCGCGGCTCGGCGGCAATGATGTCGGGGAGAACCTGGCGGACGTGGTCAATGGCGATGGCGAAGCCGATGTTCTCGGCCTCGCGCTTGGCGCTGACGCAGATGCCCACGCATTCGCCGAGGGCATTGAGAAGCGGGCCGCCGGAACTCCCGGGATTGATCGCCGCGTCGGTCTGGATGAGGTGCCTGAGGTTGGTGAATTCGGTAGTGGACGAGCGACCGACTCCGCTTATGATGCCGCTTGCGAGGGTGAAACTGATGCCGAAAGGGGAGCCGAGGGTGAATGCCGGCTCCCCTATCATCACGTCGCTGCTCCGCCCCAGCGGGAGGGGCTTGAAGGGGTCGTCCCCTTCGAGTTTCAGGAGGGCGAGGTCCTCGTTTCGATCCGAGGCGACCACCTCGACCTTGTAGGTCTTACCTGACCAGCACTTGGCAACGATTGTCCCCTGGAATCGCACCATGTGGGCGTTGGTCAGCGCGAAGCCGGCCGGGTGGACGACCACTGCCGTGCCCTGATGGGTGTGGGTGGTAACCACCCGCTTGCCGCCCTCGCGCTTTGTCGTCTTGTGGTGGATGACCAGCGCCAGGACCGAGTCCCGACACCGCTCGAAGACCCGCACGGCGGGGGCCTGGGGGAGGCGCGAGCGTGTGTCCCGGGTGACCAGGGTGCAGCCAGCGCAGAGAAGAACCAAAGACGCGACGACGACGGCGGCGAATCGCAAGCGAGTTGTCCTAAGAAGCGCTGCGACGGCCGATGATAGCGGGAGGGGTGGCGAGTGTCAAAACACCGCTCCGAAGGCCCGGCGCACCGGCCGCTTACCGCCCTCTCGCCAAAGCATTCTTTTCCTTCTCGCCTGCATCAGGAACCCACGGTGCACAAGAGCGTGTCGAAGCCCACGGCCCCGGCCCCCTCCAAGACCACGCGGGGGTTTCCTTCATGGTCTCAGGCTTTCCAGCACACCACTCGGTGGCACAGGCTTTCCAGCCTGTGCCTTGCCCGC
>CAYYCI010000009.1:0-19494 GCA_964470215.1 uncultured Planctomycetota bacterium | reverse complement strand
GTGGCCACAGGCGATGCAAGGCGGCAGCGTGGTCTCGGGTTCCATCGCGCGAAGTCTAGCGCCCTGTGGCGGGCCAGTCAACGCCGTGGTCCCGGGCTTGGGCGCAGGCGGTTTCGATGGCGCCGACCGTCGTCGGTTCTCTTGCAGAGGGTGGCGGGGCCGCCAGGGGGATTATAAAAAGAGAGGCGAGAAATAGGGAAACCCCAAGAGCCGGCCTGTCCCCGTTCAGGCCTCA
Organism: uncultured Planctomycetota bacterium; assembly: GCA_964470215.1. Taxonomy (GTDB): domain Bacteria; phylum Planctomycetota; class PUPC01; order DSUN01; family DSUN01; genus CAYYCI01. The sequence goes on along the minus strand of CAYYCI010000009.1, from coordinate 19,259 downwards.
CGCACAATGAGAAACTCTTGGCAGTTCCCTATTCCTCGGCCTCTTCTGCGCTGCGAGCCTCCGGGACCGATGAGCCGCACACACCGAACGCCCGGCGGAACCCGTCCCCGTTCGAGCCCTGAAGAACCGGTGCTCGGGTTCAGTCGCTCAGGGGCCCCTTTTCTCAGGAGGCCACAGCAGAGACTTGTGGTTCGGCTCCTTTCGCACCCTTCCTGGGTTCTATGCCACTTTGGCGGGTGCGACGTCCTCGAGTCGCACCGCGACCTTGGTGGAGACTCCCGGCTCGGCCATTGTGATGCCGTAGAGGACGTTGGCCACGGCCATGGTTTGTTTCGAGTGTGTGATGATGATGAACTGTGTGTCGTGGAGGAATTCGCGCAGTAGGCCGACGAATCGGCCGATGTTGGTTTCGTCGAGGGCGGCGTCGACCTCGTCGAGGATGCAGAACGGGCTGGGCTTGGACTTGAAGATGGCGAGGAGGATTGCGACGGCGGTCAGGGACTTTTCGCCTCCGGAGAGGAGGCTGAGTTTAGTGCTGTCCTTGCCGGGTGGTCTTGCGATGATCTCGATTCCCGCCTCGAGGACGTCGGCGTCGGGCTCGAGGATGATGTCGGCCTTTCCGCCGCCGAAGAGTTTGCGGAAGATTTGCTGGAAGTTGCCCCTCACGGCGGCGAAGGTCTGTTCGAAGAGTTGGCGGCTGCGGCGATTGACCTTGCGGATGACCTCCTGGAGGGAGTGTTTGGCCCTCAGGAGGTCTTGTTCCTGGGACTCCAGGAATGCGGCTCGCTCCTCGAGTTCGGCCTGTTCCTCGATGGCCAGGAGGTTGACGGTTCCCATGTTACGGATTTTCCGGGCGAGTTGTTCCATCTCGGCGCGGAGTTGGTCCCACTCGACGTCGGGTTCCTGGTAGTCTTCGTGGAGTTTCGCGAGGTCAGCGCTGTGGCGCTCTTGGACTTGTTGTTCGAGGTTCGAGATGCGCATGGCGTGTTCGCTCATGCGGAGTTGGAGGGAGTGGGCTAGTTCCTCGCGGTCGCGGGCCTGGGAGCGGAGGTGCTGGGCTTGTTCGCGGATGCCCTGGATGCTGGTCTGGAGTCCGGCCCTGAGGTTCTCGAGTTGGTTTTTTTCGGTTTTGAGTTCTTCGATTTGCTGGATGAGCTCCCTGATGTCGTTTTCGCGTGCTGCGATTTCAGCCTGCGCGGCCTGGCGTCGGCCGCCGAGGGCGGCGAGTTCGTTTTGGTTGTGCTGGCGGTCGGCGGCGATGGTCTCGAGGTCGGTCGAGAGGCGGCGGATGGTCTCCTCGAGGTGTGCTCGCTGCGAGGCGAGTTGTGCCCGGCGGACGGCGAGGTCGTTCAGTTCGCGCTGGAGGGCGGTGCGCGCCTCGTCGGCTGCCCGTTGGTCGGCCTGGATGGCGGCCACGCGGCTCTTGTATTCCTCTTCCTCGGCATTGGTGGCCTGGATTCGGGCTGCGAGGTGCTCGGCTCTGGCCTTGCGGTCGGCCAGTTGGGCGTCGAGGTCTTCGACCTCGCTGGCGACGACGAGGTCCTCCTTGTGGAGGTTTGCGATGTGTTCGGCGAGTCGGGAGAGTTGCTCGCGGGTGGTGGCGAGGTCGAGGTTGAGGTGGTTGAGCGCGAGGCGTGCCTCTTCGAGTTCGGAGTCGAGGACGGCGGACTCGTTGATGAAGTGTTCGCGGCGGTCGCGGAGTTGACCGAGGCGTTCTTCGAGTTGTGTGAGTTCCGCGGCGAGGGTTCGGAGTTCGTTCTTACGGGAGAGGAGACCGGTTCTCTCGTGTGGGCTTCCGCCGGAGAGGGCGCCCTTGGCCTCGAGGACGTCGCCGGCGAGGGTGGCGAGTCGGATGTTTTCGGTGGCGGAGCGAGCGATTTCGACAGCGGCCTGGAGGTCGCTGACGACGACGGTGGAGCCGAGGAGGTGTTTGACGACGGGTTCGAGATGCTTTTCGTAAGAGACGAGAGAGATTGCTGGGGCAATGACGCCGGGATGCTCGAGGGCCTCAAGCGCGCTTTGGCCATTGCCGGAGAGGCGGTCGAGGGGGAGGAGGGTAGTTCGACCGCCATCTACCGCCTTGAGGTGGGCGACGGCCTCGGCAGCCGAGTCGAGCGAGTCAGCCACGAGGTGCTGCACGGCCCCACCGAGGGCAGCTTCGATGGCGAGGGCGTATTGTGGCTCAACCTGGAGGAGGTCGGCGACCATACCGTGGAGGCACTGCCCAACGGCTTGACGCTCGAGGAGCGTCTGGGTGCCGAGCTCGACCCCTTCGAAGCGTGCTTCGAGGTCCTCGAGCAGGTCCCGGCGCGTTTTTTTCGCGCTGAGCGCGTTGCTCAGTTCGGCGATTTGTTCGTTGAGGGCTTCGATCTGGGCGCGGAGTTCGCCCCGCTCCTCGGCGCGCGCGGCGAAGCGCGCGCGGGTGGAGGCGATCTGGTCTTCGAGTTCGGCCATCGTGGCCCTGGCTTGTTCTTCCTCCTTCCCGAGTTCGGTTTGCTGGCGTTCGATCTCCGCGCGGCGGCGGAGGAGACGTTCCTTGTGGCTGGCCATCGAGCGGCATTCGCTCTCGAGGGCGGCCAATTCGTTCTGGGCGGCGGCCCTTCGCCGCAGGCAGTCGAGGAGTTCGGTCTGGAGTTCTTCGGCGTGGCGTGCGAGTTCGGCGGCCTTGCCGGCGGCCTGCTTGACTTCCTCGCGGGCGCTGGCCACGCGCTCGTCAAGGGACTGGATTTCGGTGGTGAGGTCGTCGAGTTGGCCCCTGGCCTGGGCGATGGCCTGTTCGGCCTCGGTGCGGCGCTTGGCCAGGCGGTCGAGTTCGGCCTTGATGCGCCCCTCGCTGCGGTCGGTCTCGCTGATGCGCTCGCGGTTCAGGCGTATGGCCTCCTCGGCGGCGGCGTGTTGGGCGTGGAGTTCGGCCAGGGAGGCTTCGAGGGCGGAACGCCGCTGGTCACACTCGATCAGGTCAGTCTCGGCGGCCGCGCCTTCGGCCTCGAGGCGCTCGAGGCTCGCTCGCAGGCCGTCGAGTTGGTTTTGGCACTCGGCCAGTTTGCGCTCGGTGGTCTGGCGCTCGGTCAGGAGGGTATGGTATTGGTGGAGGGCCTCGGTGAGTCGGAGGTGAGCGAGGCTGTCGGCATATTCCTTGTAGCGACGGGCCGCGGCGGCCTGGCGTCGGACATAGCGCAGGCGCTTCTTGACCTCCTCGATGGTGTCGCCGAGGCGCAGGAGGTTCTGCTCGACGCGCTCGAGGCGGGCCTGTGCAGCGCGGCGCTTGGCGTTGTACTTCGAGATTCCCGCGGCCTCCTCGAAGACGGCTCGGCGGTCCCTGGGGTTCGATTGGAGGACGAGGTCGAGTTTTCCCTGCTCGACAATGGAATAGGCGTCCATGCCGATTCCGGTGTCCATGAGGAGTTCGCGGATGTCGCGAAGGCGGCAGGGCTTGTTGTTGATGAGGTATTCGCTCTCTCCCGAGCGATAGAGACGGCGGGTGATGGCGACGGTGTCGTATTCGATTGGGAGCGCTCGGTCTTCGTTCGAGAGGACGACGGTGGCCTCAGCGAAACCGAGGGGCTTTCGCCCGGCGCCGTTGCCCTTGAAGATCACGTCGTCCATGAGGGCGCCGCGGAGGGCCTTGGGGCGTTGCTCGCCGAGTGCCCATCGGACGGCGTCCACTATGTTGCTCTTTCCGCAGCCATTCGGCCCGACGAAGGCGGTCAGGCCGGGTTCAAAGGTGAACTCAGTCTTGTTGGCAAAGGACTTGAACCCGTAGAGGTGTAGGCTGAGGAGTCGCATCAGGCGTTGTGTTTTCTCGGTTGAGCCGGTCCCGGGACAACCCCCAAGAAGGCGAAAGGGGACACCCTCACCTATTTAGTAGTGAGAAACGGCGAAAACTTGAGTCGAAATCGGGGGCGCCGGGGACTTTTTTTCACTTTTTCCCTCCTAAACCACGAAATTGTTCTCCGCGCCGCAGCGCGAGCACCGCGGCCCGTCGAGTCCGGCGATCTGGACGCTGTAGCCTCGACGCCTGACGAGCGTGGCGCCGCAACTGGCGCATTGGGTGTCCGAGCCCACCCGGCTGTGCGTGTTGCCCAGATAGACGTAGCGGAGGTGGCGGGAGAAGATGGCGTGGGCGCGCTCGAGGGTCTCCACGGGGGTCGGGGGGGCCTGGAGTTTGTAGTGGGGGAAGTAGGCCGAGAGGTGAGTGGGCACCTGGGGGCCGAGTTCGCTTCCTATCCAGGTGGCCAGTTCCTCGAGTTCTTCGTCGCTGTCGTTGTAGCCGGGGATGATGAGGTTGGTGACCTCGAGGTGGGTTTTCTTGGCGGCGGTGGCGGCGTTGCGCAGGACGGGCTCGAGGGCGCCCCCACAGATGTCGCGGTAGAAGTCCGGGCGGATGCTCTTTATGTCCATGTTTATGGCGTCAATGAGCGGGAGGAGTTCGTCGAAGGGTTTGGTGTCGATGTAACCGTTTGTGACGAGGACATTTACCAGTCCTGCCTGGTGGGCGAGGCGCGCGGTCTCCACGACGTACTCGAACCAGATGAGCGGCTCGTTGTAGGTGTAGGCCAGCCCGACCGAGCGCTCTCGGCGGGCGGCCTCGACCGCTACCCTGGACGGGAAGGCGCGAGTGGCGGCTGGGGCCTGCGAGATGTTCCAGTTCTGGCAGAACTGGCAGGCGAAGTTGCAGCCGCGGGTGCCGAGCGACAGGATGCTGGTGCCCGGGTGGAAGTGGTAGAGGGGCTTTTTCTCGATTGGGTCAAGGGCCACGGAAGTGACCTGCTCGTAAATCTCGCTGTAGAGCGTCCCCTCGCGGTTCACTCTGACCCCACAGCGTCCGCGTCGCCCGTCGGCGATGACGCAGTGGTGGGGGCAGAGGCCGCAGCGGACCTTCTTGTCGTCGAGCCTGTGGTAGTGGGCGGCTTCCTTCATCGCGCGCCCCCCGCCAAGGGGGCCTCGCCCCGCAGGTGGCAGTCGGCGACGTATTCGCCCGCGGCCCGGGCCATCATGCGCAACTCCTGGCGGCTGAAGGGCTTGCGCTCGCGGTAAGACGGCTCCAGGCAGTTCAAGGGGGCGAATTGCTGGAGGACCAGCCGCTCGCCCCCGCCCAGTTCGCGGGCTATCGCCACGATGTCCTCGGAGCTGTGGAGCCCGGGTACGACGGTCGTGCGGAACTCGCGCTCCACACCGCAAGTTTTGAGAAATTCGATGGTTGCGCGGATGGCCTCGGGGTCAACCTCCACCCCCGCAGCCGCCGAGTAGCGGTGGTCGAGCGGGGCCTTGACGTCCATCGCCACGCTCTCGACCAGCCCAGCCGACACCAGCTCCTTGACCACAGCGGGGCGGGAGCCGTTGGTGTCGAGTTTGATGCCCGGGACGTGGCGCCGCAGGACTTCGATCAGGTCGCCCAGGTGCGGTTGGAGGGTGGCCTCGCCGCCAGAGATGACCACCCCGTCGAGCCAGCCGCGGTTGGCCTCGAGGTGAGCGATCACCTCGTCGAGGGGGATGGTGGGCAACTCCCCGTGGCGGAGGACCAGATCGGCGGCGTGGCAGAAGGGGCAGCGGAAATTACACGCTGGCAAGAAGATGGCCGAGGCAATCCTTCCCTCCCACTCGATGAGGCTGGTGGGGATGAAGCCCTTTATGACCGGGAGGGTGGTGTGGGCGCTTCGGGCCGGTGCGGTGGACAAGTCGGCGGACCTCCGCTGGGAGAGCCTGGGCCTCAGAGGGTGCTCCTCAAGCCTTTCCGACGAACAGCCCCTTCAACTCCGCGCTGTCGGGCACCTTTCCTTCCCAGCGCGCCACGTCGCGGCCGTCCTGGCGGATGATGGTCGTGGGGATGGCGTGGACGTCGTAGAAGGCGCCCTCGGCCCTCCCGTCCACGGTCTCCATGTCGAAGAAGGCCAGGCGGACCTTCCCCTCGAGGCCGAACTTGCGGACGAGGTGTTCGACCTTGTGTTTGGTGCTCTGACACTTTCCACAGTTCTCGGTGCCGAAGAGGCGGACCTCCATCTTGTTGCTCCCTCACACGGTGACGGCATCCTGGGAACGCGCGGGCTCGACCCGCAGCGAGTAGTTCCCGGCCTGGCGGTCGCGCAGTTCGCCTAGTTTGCTCTTGTTCCAGTTGGTTATGCGGCTGTAGTAGCCGACGATGCGGGTGAGGCCATAGACGTCGGGCGAGCCGCAGGTCGAGCACGTGTCCCTCAGCCCGACTTCCATTTGGTGACAGGCGTTGCAGACGGTGAATTCAGGCGAGATGGTCAGTTGCGCGGCCTGGGTTTTCTCGAAGGTCTTCCTGACGAGGTTGAGGATGCTGTGGGCGGGAGGGAGTTCCTCGCCGACGAAGGCGTGGATGATCGCTCCCGACTCGATCATCGGGTGGAACTTGCTCTGTAGGCGGATGCGGGTGAGGATGTCCACGGGGGCGCTCGCGCGCAGGTGGATGGAGTTGGTGTAGTAGTATTCGTCGCGCGAGAGGTCGCCGCGGACGTATTGCCGCGCCTCGGGGAAGGAGCGCATGTCGACCTTGGCGAGGCGACGCGCCGCGCTCTCGGCGGGGCTCTCCTCGAGGGCTATCCTCAGTCCCAGGCGTTTGCCCTCCTCCTTGGCCTTCAGGTGCATGTATGCGACGGTCTTCAGGCCTAGTTTGAGCGCGTCGTCGCTCTCGTGGAGTTCCTCGCCAGTCAGGTACTGGATGGCCTCGTTGAGGCCGATCAGACCGATGATGTAGGTGGCCTTGTCGAGCTCGACGTAGGGCCGGCCGTCCATGGCCGGCTTTCCGATCTGCCAGAGGGGCATGGTCGGGCCGCTCATGAGCATTGCGATGAACTTGCGCTTCTGGAGGTGGGCCTGGACCGCGATGTCCATCGCGGCCCCGATCTCGTCAAGGAACCGCTGGAAGTTCCCCCTCCCCGCACGGTAAGCCGCCTGGGGCAGGTTGATCGTCACGTTCTGGAACCCGCAGAAGCGCATGGTCTCGGGGCGCTTGATCATGGTCGTGTCGTGGATGGCGGTCCGCAGGCGGCAACAGGCGCTCAGCGTCACCTCGTCGCGGTCGAAGACGAAATACGGCACCCCGTTCTCGCTGGCGATCTGACACGCGTACTCGAGCAACTCGAGTTGCTTCGGGTCGTTGAAAGAGTCGGCGTTTACGTGGAGGTCGCATTTCGGGAAGGCGAAGATGTGGCCGTACTGGTCGCCCGCGCGCCAGGTGTCGAGCATTGCCCGGGTGAAGAGCCGCGCCGTCTCCTCGTAGTCTCCGTAGGTCTTCCCCGTGTACTTGCCGCCCGGGCCGATGGCCGGGACGTCGCGAAGGTAGCGCGGCACCCCTGTGTGGACGTTGAAGTCGAGGAAGAGGGTCTGGCCGCCGCGCGAGAAAGCGCTCTGGGAGCCGGAGAAGATCAGGTGTTGAGCCTCCTGTTGCATCTCCTTGTAACTCATCCCCTCGAGGTAGGGGGCGTAGAGGACGTTGATGAAGCCAACCCCCAGCGCGCCCGCGTAGTACGCCTGCATGGATGCAAGGAAGGTGTTCAGGTGCCCGGTTAGGGTTCTGGCGTGCTTGGCGGGCGCCGACGAGGTGTCGAGGTTCACGAGCGAAAGGCCGTACTTCTTGATGTACTCGAGGGAATGCGACGAGCAGTAGACCCGCGTGGGGTAGCCGAGGTCGTGGAGGTGGACGCGCCCGCAGAGGTGGGCGTCGGCAACCTCGGAGGAGAAAATCTCCTGGAGGGCGTACTGCTTGAGGGTCGTCTCGGCGATCGCCAGGTTGATCGCCTCGGGGTTGTTCGCCGCGATGTTCGAGTTCTCTTTCGACTTCGAGAAGATCAGTTGCTCGAGGTCGTACTTCGGCATGCCGATGGTCTTCTGGCGCTCGAGTTTCGCCGAAAGGCCGCGCTCGAAGAGTTCGTTGTCCACCAACTCGCGGATCAGCGAGGTCGAGATGCGCTGGAGGCCGCTCTCGAGGACCCGCCGCTCGACCGCCCGGGCGATCTCGTGCGCCACGCTCTCGTCGAGGTCCGCCTCATTGATCAGCGCCTCGGCTATCCGCCCGCGGTCCCACGGCAGTATCTCGTCGCGAGTCCCCGGGTCGACCAGGAGCGCGATGTCGGTCGAGGGCTTGTTCTCGCGGACCGGCTTTCGGACCTTCAGCGACTCGCGCAGCCGCGCGCGCTTGTCGCGGTAGAGGATGTATGCCTTGGCCGTCCTGGCGTGGCCGGTCTCGATCAGCACCTTCTCGACCACGTCCTGGATATCCTCGATCCCCGGCACCTCGTGCTCGAACTCGCGCTCGAGGAACATGGTGACGACCGAGGCGAGCTCCTCGGCCAGTTGCCTATCCTCCCCGCCGACGGCGCAGGCTGCCTTGAAAATCGCGTCTGCGATCTTGGTCTCGTCGAAGGGCACCAGCCGCCCATCGCGCTTGCGCACCATTTCAATCTTGCTCATCGCTCTGGCCTCTCCTCTCCAGCAACGGCCTCAGTTCCTCGAGGAACTGATTGATGTCCTTGAACGCCCGATAGACGGAAGCGAAGCGGACGTAGGCGACCTGGTCGAGTTCCCGCAGTTTGGCCATCACCAATTCGCCTATCTGCCGCGAGGTCACCTCCCGCTCCGCCACGTCGGCCAATTGGCGTTCGATGTCGCTGGCCAATTCCTCGAGTTTCTCGGTGGCGACCGGCCGCTTCTCACACGCCTTGCTCATCCCCTCGAGGATTTTCCTGCGGTCGAACGCCTCGCGGGTGCCGTCCTTCTTTATCACCCGCAGGGGGATTTCCTCGACCCGCTCGTAGGTGGTGTAGCGGCGGCCACACTCCAGACACTCCCGCCTTCGTCTGATTGCCCCCCCGCCCTCGGAGGCCCGCGAATCCACGACCTTGTCGTTGTCGGCCTTGCAGAACGGGCACCGCATCGCCCTTCTCCTATGAATGGCGAGCGTCGCGCCCTGTGCCTCGGAGGTCAACCGAGGGTGCTGGCCAGCCCAGCATCTTGACCGTCCGCCGGCGCCCAGCCCAATATCTAGGGATAACGGCCTGACTCAGCCCTTGGCCTCTTCTCCAGGTCGCGCTCCGATAGGCTTTCTCTATGGCTTCCGGCGTCGGGCGCCGATGGGCAGGACTTGCCCGTGCACAACGCTCGCCGCGCCCCACTTCATCTTGGGGGGCGCCGCGTGAAAATGCGCTTGAAATTGTAGCGCCAACTTCCGTCCTGTCAACCTGTTTTTGCCCCTCTCCGAACCAAATTCCCAAAAATTTTCCCCACTGACCCGCCTTGACCCAGGTTGACCCGACTCAGCGCTCCGCCCGGCCCGTCGCCGGGGCGGCGTCCATCAATATCCGCTCCCGTCCATTCTTCTCTATTTCTGTTTCTGCCCGACTCAACCAGCCTCACGCCGCCGGCAAGGGGACCGACACGGACTCGCACGGACGCACACGGACAATTCCGCGCGGCGAGCAGCGCACCGACATGCCGGCACAGACCGCGGAGAGACCCTCCGAGAGGGCTGAGAATATCGAGGAAGCCCCCACGTCCCTGCGCACCGCCGTCCAGGGTTTTCTCATAGATGTGCCACCAGAGACGGCTCGGGGACGCGCCGCGCGCAATCCTACTGGAGCCTCAGCCTCCTGCGGCTGCTTTTCGAGTGGCGCGCGCTGGCAGCGTGGGGCCGTGCGGCAAGCGGGAGGGGGGGGACTGTTTGGGCCGCCGCGGCGGTGGTCTATCCGCCGGCGTCCTTCGCTGCGGCGGAAGCGGCTTTGTTGGCCTCGGCGTAGCGCTCGGCCCACAAGGGGGCAGCCAGGCGGCGGTATGTCTCGCCATACTCGCGCATGCCCCGATGATAGGCCGGGTCGGCGAGAGCCTGGGCCGCCCCCTCGTCAATCGGCTTGGGGTCGTGGGCGCGCGCCGCCTCGAGGAAGACCTCGTAGTGGTCGCGGTAAACACACGGGCAAAGCCAGTTGTGGACTCGCTCGGCCGGCTGGTTGTAGCCGTAGCGGTCCTGCCACTGGCGGCCCTCCTTGAAAAAGGGCACCTCGAGGAGCGTGTCGAGGTTTCCGCCGGAGGCGTAGGTCTCGTGGATGTTGGCGGCCGCATACGGGACGAAAACGCAGGGAGTGACATCCCCGTCCCAGTCAATGTAGAGGTAACCGCCGCCGCGCCCGAACGCGATGCATCCGCTGCTGGCAGTGCCGCTGTTCCAGAAATCCACGATGAAATACTTCTTGCGCCGCACGAGGTCCCACATCCTGTGCCACATCTCCAGACGCTGCTGCGCGGTCACCATGAGGTCGAGGGTGTGTTTTCGTCCGATGGGCATGTATTGGAAAAGCCAGGCGTAGGTTGCGCCCTGCTCGAGGAAGTAGTAGTCGTGGAACCGCTCACTGGTCACCAGGTCCCAGTTATGGCAGGTGGCGGTGATCGAGATGCCGAACGGGACCCCGACCTGGCGGAGGTTCTCGAAGGCCTTGAGGATTTTCTTGTGGACGCCTTTGCCGCGGCGCGCGTCGGTCTCTTCCTCGAAACCCTCGACGGAGATGGCAGGAGAGAGATTCCCAACCTCGGCCAGGCGGCGGGCACGCTCCTTGTCAATTAGAGTGCCGTTGGTATAGACCAGGAAGAACTGGGCGGGGTGGCGGGCGGCGATCTCGATCAGGTCGCAGCCGTCGTCCTTCCAGAGGAAAGGCTCGCCCCCGGAGATGACGGTGAAGTGGGAGCCCCAGAGCCTCTCCTTCTCGTCGAGGATGCGCTCGAAGGTCTGGCGGTCAATGCTCGAGCGGGCCGTGGCGTCGCTCGCGGCATAGCAGCCGGTGCAGCGCAGGTTGCAGCGCTTGGTGGGGCTGATGACCAGGAAGCCCGGGGGCTCGAAGCCCAGGCGTCGCTCAGCCGCGTGCAGCGCCTCGCGCCCACAGAGGACGTTGCCCACGAAGGAGTCGAGCACGCGGTCGAGGACCTCGCGCGAGATGTTGCCCTTCTGGAGGCTCCGCAAGGCGCAGTGGAACAGCGCGATGAGGCAGTCGGCCTTGTCTCGTTGGACCTGTCTGGGGCGGTTGTAGGGGTTTTGCTCTACGAAGAACTCGCAGATCTTGCTCTCGAGAACCCTCAGGCCGGCGTTTCGCACGGGGGCAAGGAGCCGGCTCGTCGCCAGGGTGCGGATCACCGTGCGGTAGGAACCCCTGCGGAACAGACTTTCCCAGTTCATTCCCAGACCTCCATAAACCACGGGGGCGGCCCACGGACACACGGGTTGTCAAAGGGACGCTCTGCGAGAGGTCGAGCCGAAAAATCTTGTAGCGCCGAGACACCAAGTCTGTCAAACCCGCGCGAGGGGCTCGTGTGCTTGACTGGGGAGCGGCCCGGGGCTACTCTCATGGTGGGAGCGAGCGAGGAAATCTCCGATGGCTGAACCCGCGATGCCGGTGGAGATCAAGGCGAGGTCGCCGCTGCCGTTCACCGGGGTTTCGCGGCGGAGCCGAGCCGCGTTCTATCTCCAGTTGGCGCGGATGCTCTCGGCTGGGCTGGGGCCGCCGCGTGCCCTGCGCCTTCTCGCCGGGCAAGGGGCGTCGCGGAGGCTCCGGCGGGCCGCGCGAGCCATGGCCGACCACACAGCCGCCGGCGGCGCCCTCGTCGAAGCCTTCGCCGCCCACCCGAATCTCTTCCCGCCCAACGAGGTGCGAATGATCGAGGCCTCGGCCCGGGCGGGGCGACTGCCCGACGTCCTCCAGCGCCTGGCCGCCACCCTCGAGCGGGTGGCCTCGACCCGCGCGAAGATCGCCACGGGGATGATCTACCCGGGTTTCTGCCTTTTCATTGGTCTTGTGGCCCTCCCGCTGGTGGTCGCCTATCTGACTGCCCCGAGGGAGACGTTCCTGCGGATCGCCGGCATCTACGCCGCGGCTTTTGCCGGAGGGGCTTGCGGGCTGACGGCGCTTTTCGTCCTGTATCGGCTCGTGGCGGACAGGACGGGTCTGCGCCCGGCCCTTCATTTCCTGGCCTTGCGGCTGCCCCTTTTCGGCAAGATCAATCGCAAGGCTGCGCTCGGCCGCTTCGCCGACGCGCTCCAGTGTCTCTATGCGTCCGGCGTGTTGCTCCCGGAGGCCCTCGAGCGCGCGGCCCTGGCCTGTGGAAACGCCTTCATCGGCTCTCGCCTGGCGGGAGTGGTCGGGATGGTGCGGGATGGGGTGCCGTTGTCCCAGGCGCTTCGCCACAGCGGCGTCGTGCCAGCCATCGGGCTGGACCTCGTCGAGACCGGCGAGCAGGCCGGCGAACTGGCCAGCACACTCGAGAGATTCCGCGACTACCAACAGGAAGAATTCACCATCGGCCTCGACCGCCTCGGCCGCATTCTTCCTCTTCTGGCGATGATGGTGATGATCGTGGTCCTGGCCGCGGCGGTCTTGAAAGCGTGGGGGAGATACGTCGGCGGCATCCAGACCATGTTGGGGCGCTGAGGCGAGCGGCTCCATGAGCGAACGCCTTCGGCTTTGGTTCCTGGTCGGCCCGACCGCCAGCGGAAAGTCGGCGGTCGGGGTCGAGGTGGCCGAACGCCTGGGCGCTGAAATCCTGTCCCTCGACTCCATGGCCGTCTATCGGGACATTGACATAGCCACGGCGAAGCCGCCGCCCGAACTCCGCCGACGAGTGCCTCATCATCTCCTCGACCTCGTCGGGCCGCACGAGGCATTCAGCACGGGTCGCTACCTCGAGGCCGCCCACCAGGCAGTGGCCGACATTGCGGCCAGGGGAAAGCAGCCGCTTTTCGTCGGCGGCACCGCGCTCTACCTCAAAGCCCTCACCGAGGGCTTCTTCGAGGGGCCGGAGGCCAACTGGGAGATACGCACTCGCCTCAAGGCCGAGGCGCGGCGCCTCGGCACGCCCGCCCTTCACCAGCGACTTGCACAAGTGGACCCCCAGACCGCAGCGGCCGTCCACCCCAACGACCTCCGAAGGATCGTCCGGGCACTGGAAGTCTACGAGATCACCGGCCGTCCTGTCTCGCAAGTGCGGACGCAGTTCGGCAGCCCCTCGGAGCGTTACCACTGCGTGGTCGCGGGCATCCGCCGCGACCGCCGCGACCTCCACGAGCGGATCAACCGTCGGGTGGACGAGATGTTCGCCGCTGGCCTGGTCGAGGAGGTCCGCTCGCTGCTGGCGAGGCCGGAGGGCGTGAGCCACGCCGTCAGGCAATTCGTCGGCTTCGAGGAAGTCGCCGCCGCCCTGCGTGGAGAACTCTCGGTGGCGGCGGCCCGGGAGCGGATAAAGGCGCGAACCCGCCAGTTTGCCAAGCGCCAACTCACCTGGTTCAGGAAATTCCCCCAGATTCGCTGGGTTGACGCCGGACCCGGGGCGAGCGTGGCGGAACTGGCCGAGCGAGTGGCCCTGGCCCTCGAAGGATAGGGCCTGGCCGCTGCCTCGGCCACGATCCCTCTCGGTCCCTAGCGATTTGCTTGGGGCCTCAGCCCTCGATGCGCTTGCGCAGGAGGGCCTGGAGGTCGGCGACGACCTCCAGGTGGTCGAGGGCAACGTTCGTCGTCTCGCCAGGGTCGGCCTTCAGGTCGTAGAGGTGTGGTGCTCCACGGGTCTGTTTCTTGATCGCGGCGGCCTGTTTCTCCACGAATCCTCGCCCGAGGCAACCCTTGGGGCGGATGGACTGGAAGTAGTGCCATCGCTCGGTCCTGACGGCGGCGAAGCCGCCGAACTCGGTGATGACGTGGTCGTGGAGAGTGGCCTTCTGGCCGGTCACGACCGGCCAGAAACTCTGGCCGTCGAGCGGCCCCCTGTAGGAGACGCCCATCAGGTCCAGCAGCGTGGGCATGAGGTCGGCGGCGGAAAGGAAAGCCGAGACCCGCTTGCCGGCGAAGCGCTTGTCGGGGTGGCGGATGAGCAACGGCAGCCTGGCGACGCACGAGTTGAGCAGGGCTGGGGTCTTCTGGACGCATCCTTCCTCGCCGAGGTGGGTGCCGTGGTCGGTGGTGAAGACGACGACGGTCTCGTCGAGGAGACCGAGCTTGCGCAGGCCGTCCATGAAAAGGCCAACCCGCTCATCCACGAAAGAACACTCGGCAGCGTAGAGCCCGCGTATCCAGGGGAGGTCGTCCTTTTTGATGTCGGAGTGGCGGACGCCATAGCCGAAGAGGGTTCGTTTGGCGGGGTACCTGTCGTGGTAGAGGCGCTGGAAGCGAGGTGGGGCGTCCCAGGGTTCGTGAGGGTCGAAGGTGTCGAGCCAAAGCATGGCGCGGCGCGCGTCGCGGTTCCGCTCGAGCCACTGAAGCCCCGCAGCGAGCGTCCTGGCACAGAAGTAGTCGTCCTCGGACTTTCGCTCGAGGGTGTTGAGCATATACTGCCGCATGCGGCCGTCGTAGCCCGGGTTCCACAGGTGGGTTGGCATGTGTTTCTTCGGGTCAACGGCGCTGGCGGGGCCGCTGCGCCACGGGTCGGACTCCTGGCCCCGGACCCATTGCCAGGAGTGGAATCCCTGGTGGAAGTTCATGCCGGGCTTGAAGTAGTGGTAGGTGTCGGCGATGAAGCCGGTGCGGAAGCCTTTGCCTCGAAGGATGCGAGCGATGGTCTTGCGGTCACCCTTCAGGGGGATCCAACCGCCGTGCTTCCTCATCGGGATGATGGTGCGGCCCGTGTGGTAGACTCGCCGACAGGGGATCGTGGGGAGGCCATCGGCGTAGAAGTTCTCGAACAGGACGCTTTCGGCCGCCAGGGCGTCAAGGTGTGGGGTCTTGACCGACTTGCTGCCGTAGCAGCCGAGATGGTCTGCGCGGAAGGTATCGGCGACGATGACCACGAGCCTCTTCGGTGGCGGGGCCGCGGCCTGGGCGCCGCGGGCCCTGGCCAACATGGCGCCACTCAGCGCGGTGGCGCCGGCCAGGCCGAGGAACTCCCTCCTCGGAAGCCCGGCGGGGTTGGCGTTTCGCATTCTCGGCTCCTTTCGTCTGAAGTTGGTTGGAAAAGCGGTGCATATCACGCAGTGGCGACGCGACTCGGAAGCCAGGATCAGACTTTTCGGGAAATGATGTGGGGCAGCCTATCGCTGCAAGCGTATAAGTTCTAATGCGATGCGCTGTAATCGGCGGCTTTGGCATGGATTTTGCTAGTTCCCTATACAAGTCTGGTCTTGACAAGGACGAGTCCCGAGGGCAGTTCCGCGACCCGTGCAGGTGCCCCCTCCCCACCTTTTGGGTCCGAGCTGCCCTCTCCCCTTTTAACCATCGCTGTCCTCGTTCTGTCACCCTTCCACACGTTGCTGTAACGTGGGCGTTTGTGGCGCGCGCACTGGTCGTCTGGTTTGTCAGCCGCGGTTGTCGAGTGCAGCGTTTGCGAGGGCGTCGGCGCGCGTGTTCAGTCGCCTGGGGACGTGTTTGACGTTCCAGCGGACGAAGTGTGCCAGTGCCTGGAGTGCTCGCCTGTGGAGGCTGCGCAGGTGGGTCGCGCGAACGCGGTATGTGCCGTTGAGTTGATAGACGAGGAGTTCGCTGTCGAGTAGGAGGGTGAGTTCGGTGGCGCCGAGTTCACGGGCTTTCTGCGCCGCCCGTATCACCGCCGCATATTCGGCCACGTTGTTGGTCGTGCGGCCTATGGTCTCGGAGATGGTGGCCATCTCGTTTCCCGAGGCATCCCTGAGGACCACTCCGATGGCGGCGGGACCCGGATTGCCGCGCGAGGCCCCGTCGCAGTGGGCGACCACGCTCTTGCGCTTGCCCTCGGCCCTCTTCGCCCTCGCTGGGGCCTCTCGCGGGGCGAAGCGCGCCACCAGGCGCTCGACCTCGCCGCGACCTATCTCCGGATGCTCGGCCAGGAGGCGCTCGACGTCCACGTACTCCAGGACCAACCGGAGCAAGTTCTCGTTTTGGCGGTTCGGCAAGGCGCTCTCCTGTCCAGCGTGGGTTTAGCCGAGAGGATGATAGCGAAAATGGGACAAGCGATCAACGAGCGGGGCGGAGGTAGATCGGGTTGGAGAAAATCCAGGGGCGTCCACCCAGGAAGGCCTCGAGGCGGTAAACCCCCGGCTCGCTGGCCGTGAAGACGAGCGCCTGGCCGTCGGTCCGGGCGACAGGCTCCCCGTCCTTCAGCAGCCGAAGGTCGGCCGGCCGAGGGGTCGCGGCCCGCAACTCGACGGGTCCCTCAGGCGCCAACTCGCTCCCGAGCGGGAAGACCGCTCCCCCGATGGTCGCCTCGAAGAGGAAGCCGCTCGGGTCGGCCAGGAGGTCGTAACTGACGTAGCAGCGCCCCTCGGCGAGCAGCCGGTAGAGAAGCGCAGTGTCGGTCGCGGCATCTCCGGTGAACGGCTGGGGCGAGAGGAAGTGGGTGCGGACGGTGCGGAAGGCGTAGTCGTGGGGCAGTATCTCGAGGAAGTGCCAGCGGCGGAAGGGGAGGCGGCGGGCGTGGTTGTCCAGCGACCCTATGCCCACGACCCGACGCCGCTGCCCACACTTGTCCCACCATCCGAGCACCCAGGGGTCAGGTCCCGTGATCCACGCGTCGGGGTCGCGGTGGTGGGAGAGGAAGTTCCAGAGGGTCAGGTCGCTAATCCAGTCGTGGAGGTAGGGCCAGACCTCGAGGCCGTCGAAACTCTCGATGTCCCATTCGTCCCATCCGGGCACCCAGACCCCGAAGAGCGGCTTGTGGCATGGGCAGGGGTGGACGACGAACGCCAGTGCGGAGCGCTTCTTGATCGCCTCGAGAGCATCGCGGGACCGGCGGAAGCGTCCCAGGCCGTCGAGGTCTTCGAGCCCGAGCACCATGCAGTGGTGGCGGCCGGTCTGGACCTCCGCCCCGACGACCACCAACACGCCGTCGTGCCAGCCGGCCAGGCCGTCGCGCCGCGCGCCGAGGCTGTCGTGGTCGGACAGGACGATGTAGTCGAGGCCGACGCGGCGGGCGGCCTCGATTATCTCGGGGACCGAGGCGTCGCCGTCGGAGTAGGTCGAGTGGATGTGGAGACAGCCCTTGTAGTCATGGAGTTGCATCGGGCGCTGGCTCCTGGGTGGGGAGTCCGGAGGGTCGGGGAGCGAGGTCGGCCAGTCGTTGCCGACCCAGGAGGTAGAAGACCAGGCCGATCTGGTTGGTCAGGAGGATGACGATGTGGCCCAGCGCGGCCACCGAAGCACCCATGTTGGCCTCGCCCGGGGCCAGGACGCTGGCGAACAGGAGGCCGAGCGCCCACTCGAAGACCCCGATGCCCGCCGGGGCTATCGGCAGGCCGTTGAGGATCAGCCCGACGGGGATGATGAACAGGTAGTTGAGCGCTCTGCTACCGCCCAGCGCCAGCGGGTCGCCGAGGGCCAACCCCAACAGCCACATCCCGCCGGTCAGCAGCGCGTGGGCGCTGGCCGAATAGGCCACGAACTTCACCAGCAGCCAGTGGTGGCTGCGGTAGAGGTAGAACGCCTCGTACATCCGCCTGAGCACGCCCCCGAGGCGGCCCGGCAGATGGTCGGCGAACCAGTGGACCAGGCGCCGACAGCCCCTCGAGAGCAGCGCGACCACCCCGACGGTAGCCACGGCGAATGCGCCCAGAACCCCCACTGCGATCATCTGGGTCGGCGTCAGGCCCGATGGGCCGGCCTCGCCCGGGTAGTTCCACAGATGGTCGAACCTGGCAAGGAGGGCCACGGAGGCGAAGCCGAGCATGCAGTAGAGGCCGAAGACCCGGTCGAGAACCACCGTGGTCACCGCCTCGGCCTTCCTCTGGCGGCCGCGAGCGACGTAGTATGCCTTGACCACGTCCCCGCCAGTGCCCCCGGGCAACAGGGAACTGAAGAAGCAGCCGATGTAGGCCATCCGCAGGCACTCCAGGCGCCCGGCCTCCAGCCCCTGTGCCACCAGAAGCATTCGCCAGCGGCTCGCCGTGAGGAAAACACACACGTTGTAGATCGCGAAGGTTCCCACGAGCAGGAGCGAGCCCGTGCGGAACGCATTAGCCAGGTCCGAAACGCGCAACTGCCCGGAGGCGATCAACCAGCCGAGCAAGCCGCCGGCCACCGCGAGTTTCAGAACGAAGATGACTAGGCGCTTTATCTTCTGGTTCATCGTTGTGGTTGTCGCGCGCGCTCGCGCAGGATTTCGACGAACGCCTCCAGGCGCGTGCGCGCCGCCGCCTCCAGCGGCCCTGGGCGATCACACTCCAGGGTCAGCACCGGTAAAGCGAGCCGCTCGCGGACGAGACGGTCCTGGACCCTCCGGTGGCAGAAACTCTGGACGTAGTGGATGACGCCGTGGACCTCCCGCCTGGCACACTCGCGCTTGATGTCGGCCAGGCGCCCGAATATCTGGTAGGGGTAGGTGTAGCGGCAGTATTGCTCGACCAGGTTCTCGCCCCCGCTTCCCATTGCGAACTGGCGCGGGGTCTCGTTGAAGACGCATTCGGCGCCAATCTCGGTGAGGACCTCGAAGAGGTCCGAGCAGATGGGCGGCACCCCCACGAGGCCAACCCTCACGACGGGCGAGCGCTCAGGCCGCCCGGAAGCCTCCGCCAGAAAGGCGCGGGCGCGACGCTCGTAGGCCGAAGGCTCCCCGCGAAAGTCCGAGCAGTTGACCAGCCACTCGAAGTTCTCTCGCCCGCTCACCTGCCCCGTCTGCCACGTCAGGGCGTCAATCCGGTGGACCACCGCTCGGACCTCGTCGAGGCGCCCTTTGACCTCTTCGGCGGCCTCGAGCGTGGTGCCGAAGGCGTCGGCGAAACGCGACAACTCCCCCGCCAAAACCTCCGGCTCACCACGGAAAGGATAAGCAAACGGCACCACCCCTATCCCTTCCGACTCCAGCACTTCCATGAGCGCGTGGGTGTTCGAGCAATCGCCCTGGACCACCGCCACGACCCGTCGAATACCCAGTTCGTGGACGGTGGCGTAGATGCCCTTCACCCAGGCGCAGATGGCACGCGGGAACCCGGCTCGCTCGGCACGTTCGACAAGCGCTCCGGGCTCAGGCGAGGTGATGAACGCGTTGTTGAGGTCCAGAGGGCGCTGCCCCGCGGCCAAAATCACCTCGATGGGCACCGTCGTGGTTATTCCCACTACCGAGTCCGACACTTGCGGCTTCCTTGCCACAGTCATTGAACACCATCTCCCGCCCCCGGTCAAGGTCGAGCGCGCGGTGTCGTAGAGAGTCTTGCTTGTAAGAGGAAACGCGCGGCGGCAGCCCACGCACCCCACGCTTTCTCAACGCGGACCGCGGGCCTTCTTCATAGTCCCGGGCCTTCCAGTCCATAATCCCCGTGGCACATCTATGAGGAAACCCGGGATGGCAGCGCGCCGGGGCGTGTGGGCTTT
>CAYYCI010000008.1:0-20790 GCA_964470215.1 uncultured Planctomycetota bacterium | reverse complement strand
GAGGATCGCGGAGTTCCGCGCGAGCGCCTCGCGCACTATCTCGGCCCGCGGAACGTGGGGCACCAGGCGCTCGAGTTCCCCGGCGGCCGCCTCGGCCAGTTCGCCAGATGTCGCCACGAGGACGGCTGCGGCGTCGGGGTCGTGTTCGGCCTGGGCGAGCATGTCCACGGCCACCCAGCGGGGATTGGCCGACTTGTCGGCCAGGATGAGCACCTCGCTGGGGCCGGCGGGCGAATCTATGTCCACCTGGCCGAAGACGGCGAGTTTAGCGGCGGTCACGTAGCGGTTCCCCGGCCCGACGATCTTCTGGACCCTCGGCACGGTTTCGGTTCCGAAGGCCATAGCGGCAATGGCCCAGGGGCCGCCGATCTTGTAGAGGGCGTGGCAGCCGGCGATGTCGGCCGCGACCACAGCCGCCGGGTGGGCGACCATGCCCTCCCGGGGAGGGGTGCAGGCCACGATGCGCTCGACCCCTGCGACCCTGGCCGGGATGATGGTCATGAGCGCGGTCGAGGGGTACGCGGCGCGACCGCCGGGGATGTAGCAACCGACGGCCTCGATGGGGCAAATGAGCCTTCCAGCGACGACCCCAGGCCCTACCTCGACCGGCGCTTGCTCGGGCGGCAGTTGGGCCCGATGGAACCGCTCGATGTTCGCCGCGGCGAAGCGGAGTTTCTCGACTATCCCGTCGGGGGTCTGAGCATACGCGGCCTCGACCTCGGCGGGGGTGACCGCGAGGTCGTCGGGGCAGATGTGGCGTTTGAACTGGCGCTGCTCTTCGAGGATGGCCTGGTCGCCGCGTTGGGCCACGTCGAGGCAAATGCGGCGCATCTCCTCGACCAGGGCCGAGACGTCCTGGCGCGAGCGAGCGAGAATGGCCTGGCGGCGTTCGGGCGCCAGTTGGCCGAGGCGCTGGGGCTCGAGCATTGGCCGGCTCCCTGTCGTGGAGACTGGGGCATTTTAGCCGACCGCGGCCACGGCCGCAACCGGCGGACCCCGCCGGGGCCATGTGGTGAGATAAGCCGACCGTCAGTCGTCGGCCTTCGGGGCGGCTGGCCTGGGGGTTCGGGGTTTCTTTTGCTTTGGTGGCCTGGTCTTTCGGGGGGTGTTGGTCTTGCGGCTTCGGGAAGTGGCGCTCGGCCTGGGGGCTTCGGAGAGGATGAGGACGTCGTCCATCTCGAGGATTCCGCGGCCGCGGAAGGTGGTGTCGGGCGCGGTGAGGGTGAAACCGAAGCCCATGAGGGGGTAGTCCGGCTTTCCGTCGCCGCTCCAATGGTGCCAGTCTTCGGGGAAGTCGTCGGCGGTCAGCGAGATGCGCTTCCAGCCTTCCCAGGTGATCGCTCTCTCCTCGGGGGCCTGGAAGACCTCGCCGCGAGCGTCCACGAAGAGGAAGGCGACCTTCAGGCCGCGTCCGTCGCCCTTGATGCGCGCGGAGACCCTCAGTGGCCGGCCGCGCAGAATGAGGTCGGTGTGTGCCACGAGGTGTTCGGGCCTCTGTCCCTCGCGCACCCCGCGCATCTCGTAGGCGATGCGACAGACCTTGTTCTTCTCTTCGCCCTGTTCGGTTCGGGTCGCCAGGGTGGAGTGGCCGGCGGTGCTTTGCCACACGCGCCAGTCGTAGTCGCCGTTGAAGCGCATGAAGGCCACGTCGAGAAGTTTGTCGTCGCTCTTGCGGACGTAGTATCTCGGCTCGAGGCGCGGCGGAAGGGTCGGGAGGGGCTTGACGTCGGCGAAGTCGGGCCGTGTCGAGAGCGCGTGGATGCTCCGCGGGGCAAGGGTAAGTTCGATGGCGCCGTCCTTGACCTCCACGTCGGAATGCTTGCGGAAGGTCGAGCGAAGCGAGGCGTCGTAGGAGAGATGACCGAACTTGCCCGCCGAGCGCCCGAAGACCTTCGGGTCGAACTGGACCCGCACCCGCTTGGGCTCGAGGCCGTCGTTGAGGAGGATGAGGGCGTGGCCGGTGTCGCGCTGGTGGAGCGCCACACAGACGACCCGCGGCACTCCGTTCTCGTCGCGGCCGCCGTTGACCACGGTCTTGAGCACCTCGGCCCCGCGCACCATGGCCCGGCAGAGGAGCGCGTGGGGGAAGAAGACGGGGCGGTAAGGTGCGAAGAGGTGTTCGCGGCTGACGGTCGTCAGGGCGCCGAAGTTCTGCCACGAGGCGCCGTAGGGCTTGAACTCCCACCGCAGGAAGCCTGCGGCCCCGTAGTTGAGGGCTTCGATGACGAGGCGACAGGTCGAGAGGGAGCCGGCCCACACGGCGCTCAGGCCGCTGACCTCGCCGGAGCCGTTGCCCATGTTCCCGAACTCTGTGACGGCCACGGGCCTGGGGGTGATGGTGGCGAGTTCCGCATATGGGACCGCGGCCCGCGATATCGGCACCCCGCGGTCAACCCGACGGTAGTCCGCGTAGCCGATGTAGTCGTGGAAGGCCAGGATGTCCACCTCGTTCGAGTAGAGCGAGAGGAGCTTGCCGAGTTCGGGCAGTTGGTCGTAGGAGGCCGGGGAGGTTTCCGGCCCGAGGATTTTCACCGCGTCGCGCAGCCCCAGACGTTGAAGTTGGCGAGCCAGCGCGTCGTAGTAGGCCCAGAAGGTCTCGGGATACTTCGCCGATGGCGAGTTGAACGACCAGCCCTGGTCCGGCTCGTTCCACAGCGAGACCTGCTTGACGCAGGTGTAGCCGCGCACCGACTTGAGGTGGTAGAGACAGGCGGCGAGGCTCTCGGCCAGTTCCTCGGGGTCGTAGGGCGCGTCGTTGTAGGGGTCGTCGTCGCCGTCGGAGTCTTCGGGGTTGTGGACGCTTTCGGCGAGCCATTTCGCCCCGGTGGCCCGGTCGCCGATGCACCAGTTGGCCCACAGGACGTCAATGCCGCGTTTCTCGCAGAGGTCGAGGACTCGGTAGTGGTTTAGCATGGCGGGTGAGCGGAACTTGAAGGCCGGCCAGTTGGGGTGGGAGGGGTCGTCGTCGTCGTTGGTCGGCTCCCACTGGCCGAGGTTCACCCCGTAGCGAATCCACGAGGGCTGCGTCCAGGCCAGGAGCTCGAGGAACGCGCTCCAGGCGCCCTCGTCCCAGGCCGGGAAGCGGCCGTCGCGGAACTGGACGTTCCAGCCGACCCCGAGCCCCAGCCTGCCGACGACGTTGGGCAGGACGCGGATGCCGACGTTGTTGTCGAGTTCGCGGGCCTTGCCCTCCAGGAGGCGTTGCCAGCGCGCGTTCTTGGCTGCCAGGCGTTTGAGGATGGCGGAGACGTCGGAGCCCGGACTGGTGGCGAGAATCAGGTCGCCCCACCTGAGTGGGTTCGCGGCGGGGTCGGAGGCGGGCGCCCAGGTCAGCCCCCCGCGCGAGCCGTCGGCATCGTAGTCGCGGATATCAATCTGGAACCCCACGACGTGGCCCGTCCGCGGCCTGACCCCCAGTTGGCGCCACGAGAAAGCCGCCTCGACCACGTAGCCGGTGGTCGTGATGTTCGAGGCGACCTTGACGAAGGGCCGGTCGCCGATCTTGAAGAAGGGGTTGCGATAGAGATTCACCCGCGGCTTGCGCTCCGGGCCGGTCGGGGCGATGACGAACTGAAAGTCGCCGGCGTCGTAGCCTCCCGTGCTATCGTTGTGGGCGTCGAGCGATATCTCCACGCAGTCGCCCTCGTAGAGGCGCGCGAGGGTCTTCGCCGCGACTATCGAGTCGTCCTTGACCTCGACCGCCACATAGAGATACCACCTGTCCCACATCACGGCGAAGCGGAAGCTGGCGTCGTCGTCCGAGCCGACGTGGCCGAACGACCGCCTGGTGGCTGGGATGGCCACGAAGCGGCCCTCCTGCCAGCCCGCGATGTCGCCGTCCACCTTCACCCCACCGAGTTTCGACTGCCCACAGACGATGTGCAGGTCGGTGTGGGCCAGGCAGGTGGCCGCTGCGAGGATGGCGATAAAGATGGTCAGCGCTCTCAGTTGCATCGTCCTCGAGGGGTCCATGAAAAACGAGAGGGAGGCGTTGCCACGCCCCTCCCCCCGAGTATACCCAGCCCCGCGCGGTAAATCAAAACTCCGCGGTTTCTCGTCTGCGGCCCCCGGTTGTCGAGTTCTTGATAGCCTCCAAGGGAGCGCGCGAGGACAGCCACTGGCGCAGGCTAGCGCGGACCAAGCGCTGCCCCCTCCCCCGTGGAGCCCCACAGTGGGATTGAAAACTGCGAAAGGCCGCCGAGGTGTCCACCGGTGGCATTTATGAGGAGGCCTGAACCAGGGGCGGAGTGGGACGCGAAAGGGATTTGGCCACAGGTGAAGGCCGATGAATCCACATTGTCGGCCTTCTTGCTCTCAGCTGCGCTGGTTTCGTGTGTGCAGGAGGGCGGGCACGGGGGCCCGCCCCTATCAGCGTTCCCCGACGCCGGCCCGATGCATTGTAGGGGCAGGCCCCCCTGCCTGCTCAGTCCCGCTCCTGTCCCCGTCCGATTCTCCTCTCGGCGACCCCTCCGGGGTCTCCGCGCCCTCTGCGGTACGTGACTGCTGTGGGCCGGGCCTCCATGCCAAGCGGGGAGCACAGGCTGGAAAGCCTGTGGCACCAAAGCGACAGATCCTTTTTGTGGCCGGGGCCTCGGCGCCCCGCGTGTTGGGAACCGCAGATGAACGCTGTTGAACGCTGAAAATGACCCCCGCCTGGGCCTCATTGGTGGCACATCTATGAGGAAGCCTGAACCAGGGGTGGAGCGAGGCGCGTGGGCTTTGGCACGCTTTTGTGCACCGTGGGTTTCCAACGCAGGCGAGAAGGAAAAGAATGCTTTGCCGAGAAGAGGCATGGTGCTGCGCCTGTGCCTCCTCGGAACGACGAGCGGAGTGGGCGGGCAGCCCAGGCATTCTTTTCCTTCTCGCCTGGCAATTGATTGCGGTGCAAAAAGCGTGCCAAAGCCCACACGCCCCGGCGCGCTGCGATTCCGAGCGAGCGGGCCGGGTCGGTGCTCTCAAGTGGCTCTCAGGTGGCAGGTGTCGTTGAGCAAGGCGATGGTGAACTCGCCGCGCTCGGCCTTGAGGACGTTCATGGCGCAGGTCTCCTGGCGCAGTCGCCAGAACCGCTCCAGGCCCAGACCCATCGCCGCAAGTAAGATCAAGCGGTTCATCACCGTGTGTGCGACGGCCACGACGCAGTCGCCGTCGTGGCGAGCGGCGATCTCCTCGATCGCTGCGAAGCCGCGAGCCTGAACCTCCGCCAGAGACTCTCCGCCAGGAATGCGTGCGCGCCAGGGTTCCTCGTGCCACAGCCGGAGTTCCTCCGGCCAGCGCCGGCCCACTTCCTCTGGCGTGAGGCCCTGCCACTGGCCGTAGTTGATGTCGAGGAGGCCAGGGTGGGGTTGAACATCGAGGCCGAAACTGGCGGCGATTGCCTCGGCAGTTCGCATGGCCCGGCTCAGGGGGCTGGAGTAGATAGCGGCGGGCCGCCATCGAACGGCGACCGCTCGCGCGGTGGCCTCGGCCTGGGCCAGCCCGGTGGCGTCGAGGGGAACATCCGCCTGGCCGCGAAACCTCTCGAGGCGGTTCCAGGCTGTCTGACCGTGGCGAACCAGGACGATCGTGGTCATTTCGCCGGTTGAGTGTAGCGGCGGATGGTAGTCGGTTCAAGGAGGAAGCCACCCGGACGAACACGGACAGGCGCCGACGGGGGCGGGGCTTGCAAGGCTGGCATGGCGCGGCTAAAATGCCGCCAACTTCACAGCCGAGAAGGAGAAAGGCATGGCGAGCCGCTTCGACCAACTGATGGCCAGGATCGAGAGCAAGGAGGCAGTGGTCGGGATCATCGGCCTCGGCTACGTCGGGCTCCCGCTGGCCAGGGAGTTCCTGAAAGCCGGCTTCAGGGTCAAGGGCTTCGACATTGACCAGGGGAAGGTCGGCCAGATAAACGCGGGGAAGAGTTACATCAAGCACATCGCCTCGGACTTCATCGCCGAACACACCCGCAGCGGCGCCCTGGAGGCCACGGCCGACTTCGCCCGCCTGGCCGAGGCCGACGCCATCCTGATCTGCGTGCCCACCCCCATTGACGAACACAAGATTCCCAACCTCAGTTACGTGGTCGCGACCACTCGCTCGGTGGCCGAGAGCCTGCGACCGGGGCAACTGATCGTCCTCGAGAGCACGACCTACCCGGGAACGACCGAGGAGGAGATGCTGCCGATCCTGGGCCGGACCGGCCTGAAGGTCGGCGAGGACTTCTTCCTGGGCTACAGCCCCGAACGCGAGGACCCTGGGAACCCGAAGTTCACGACCTCGACGATCCCGAAGGTCGTCAGCGGGATGACGGAGCGGTGCCTGGAGTTGGCAAAGGCCCTCTACAGCAAGGTCGTCGTCCAGGTCGTCCCCGTCTCGTCCACCCGCGTGGCCGAGGCGACGAAACTCCTCGAGAACATCTTCCGGGCGGTCAACATCGCGCTGGTGAACGAACTGAAGATCGTCTTCGAGCGGATGGGCATAGACGTCTGGGAGGTGATCGAGGCCTCGAGGACCAAACCGTTCGGCTTCATGCCCTTCTACCCCAGCGCCGGCTTTGGCGGCCACTGCATCCCCGTGGACCCCTTCTACCTGGCCTGGAAGGCCCACGAGTACGACTCCAACGCGCGCTTCGTCGAGTTGGCGGGGGAGTTGAACACCTTGATGCCCTACTACGTGGTGAGCCGCCTGACCAAGGCCCTCAGCATGCAAGGCAAGCCGCTGAAGGGCGCCAAGGTGATGTTGCTCGGGGTGACCTACAAGCCCGACGTTGACGACCTGCGCGAGAGCGTGGCACTGAAACTAATCGAAATACTCGGCGCCGAGGGCGCGCTCGTCTCTTACCACGACCCACACGTCCCGACCCTCCCACCGACCCGAAAATACCGCTTCGAGATGCACTCGGTGGAGCTGACCCCCGAGAAAGTCGCCTCGTTCGACGCCCTCCTCATCGCCACCGACCACCGGGACGTGGACTACGAGATGGTCCGCCAGCACGCCAAACTGGTCGTGGACACCCGCAACGCCATGGGGGTCAAGGGCCTCGAGGTGGGCAACGTCGTCAAGGCTTGAGCCGCGCAAGTCCCCCTACTGGACCGGCCGCAAGGTGACTGCGCGGAGATTGATCGGGGACCAGTTCTCGCCGCAACGGACCGAGATCTTCACCTTCCCGGCCTTCGAGATCGTCAGGGTTCCCATCTTCTGGTCAACGAATTTCGAGTAGTCGCCGGTCTTGGCCACTCGCCCCCTGAGCGTCTGGCCGCCGGCCCCGATGCGCACGCCGACGTTGTCCCCCGGCGTCGCCACGGTGAATGTGACCTCGTAGCGACCCGGGCGCTCGACCTCGATGGGCCATTCGGCCCAGTCCTGGGTGTCGAGCCAGAAGCCGAGGTTGTCCAGGCCCCGCCGCGGGTCTTTCTCGTATCGCAGGCGGCCGCCGTGGAGCGTGGCCTCGCTAGCGTGGAGGTAGAACGAGCCGTCCTTCCTGGGGCCGATCGTCGGGACGATCACCTCGAGTTTGCCCTCGACGGTGAGTTTGATGACCGAGTCGTGGGGGTCGGGCGCTTTCGGCGGCAAGCGCAGGACCACACTCTTGGCGTCTTGCTCGACGCTCACCGTGGCCTTGGGGTCGGCCAGGAGTGTAGCGCTGAGCACCTTGTTCGTCAGGCCTGGCAGGCGCAGTTCCCGCGAGGCTGGCCAGGAGAAAACGTGGGCATAGATGATCGCGGAGCCGTCGAGATATCGCACCGTCACGCGGCCCCAAGGCAAGGGCTTGGTGAAGACGCTGGCCTTGGTGGCATAGATCGACTCGCCGTTGACCTTCATCCACTGGCCGATCTGGGCCAGGCGCTCGACGCTGGGCTTGGGGATGACGCCCTCGGCGGTCGGGCCGACATTCAACAGGTAGTTCCCGCCCTTGCTGGCGATGTCCACGAGGTTGCGGATCAGGGTGGTGGTGCTCTTCCAGTTGTTGTCGTAACTCTTGTAGCCCCAGGTGCTGTTCATGGTCATGCAGGTTTCCCAGTCGTAGTTCAGGCCGGTGGGCGGGATGTGTTGTTCGGGGGTGGAATAGTCGCCGCGGTAGCCGCCACCGAGGCGATTGTTCATGATGATCCCCGGGCGCAGGCGGACGAGTGGCAGGAGCATGTCGGCGCGCTTCTTGCTCATACCCATCGCGGTGTCCCACCAGATGATGGCCGGCTTGTAGCGGGTGAGGATTTCGCGGACCTGGGGCGCGGCGATCTTGCGGATATACTCGTCCATGCTCCCGTTCTGCTTCGGGTCCCAGTGGCCGCCGGCGGCGGCCCCGCCCGGGTGGTGCCAGTCCTGGGCCTGGGAGTAGTAGAGGCCGAGTTTGATGCCCTGGCGGTCGCAGGCGGCTTTCAGTTCGGCGATCGGGTCGCGCTTGAAGGGGGTGGCGTCGTAGATGTTATACGGGCTGACCCGCGAGTGGAACATTGCGAAGCCGTCGTGGTGCTTCGAGGTGATGACGATGTATTTCATCCCGGCGTTCTTTGCGATGGAGACCCACTCGTCGGCGTTGAACTTGACCGGGTTGAACTTCTTGGCGAGCGCGGCGTATTCGTCAACGGGGATTTTCGCCCGGTTCATTATCCACTCGCCGATCCCACCGATGCGCTTGCCCTTCCAGGTGCCGGCGGGCACGGCGTAGAGTCCCCAGTGGATGAACATTCCGAAGCGCGCCTCGCGCCACCACTTCATCCGCGCGTCGTGTTGCTCCGGCGTCTCCTTGTCGGCGGGGGTGGTCGTTACCTCGGCGGGGAGCGCAACCCCGAGGGCCAGGACGAGTGCCAGTGGGCCGAGAACCGCCTTCATCGCCTGCTCCTTTCATGCTATGGCCGCCTCGAGATTCCATGCTAATCCGCTCCCGGCCGTCTGTCAAATCCCCGGCCCCCGATCGTCCGTGTCCGTCCACTCGCGCGGTCCCGGCTGCCGAGACGCCCCAACCCGGTGGCACATCTTTGAGGAAACCCGGGGTCACCGTAAGGCGGGGCACGTGGGCTTTGGCACGCTTTTTGCATCGCAATCAACTGCCAGGCGAGAAGGAAAAGAATGTCTTGGCTGGCTGCCAACCGCGACTTGTCGTTCCGAAGCCCCCCATACCGAACGCCTTCCGTGCTCTCGGCAAAGCATTCTTTTCCTTCTCGCCTGCATTGGAAACCCACGGTGCACAAAAGCGTGCCAAAGCCCACAGCCCCGGCTTGTTTCAGGACCACGCGCGGCTTTCCTTCATGCTCTCAGGCTTTCCTGCCGACGATCCCGGTGGCACAGGCTTTCCAGCCTGTGCGCCGCGGGGCGGGACGCCCCGCCTAGATCGGGCGCGGCAGTGCCGTGCCCGTACTAACATCGCACCCAGGGCAGAGGCGCCCCGCGTCCCATCCAGGGTCGGACCCGTGGGCGACATCCCCACATCCGTGTCCCAATTTTGTGATTGACGGCTGGGTTCAGGGATCGTATAATTAGAATGCGGCGGGCAAATGAGGTGTCCCGTGGCGCGTTACCAGAACAGGCTCGTCGCTGAACTGGCCCGGCAGTTCAGCTTCACCCCCCGGAAGAAGCAGCTCGAGCAGCTCGAGCGCTTGCGGCGATTCGCCCCACGCATAGACCCCGACCGCTCATATCCCTACGAGTTCGTCCTCTACCAGATCGTCGGTTTCCGCTTCGATGTCGAGGAGCAAGCGGTCTTCGACGGCCGGTCGCTGCGCGCGGACCTCATGCGCCTGCTCCACGACCTGAGCGACACCCTCGACCTGCCGGTCTCGTACGCAGGCGAGCCGGTCCTCACGCTGCCCGAACTGGCGCGGGCCTACGACGTGTCGCTCAAGACCCTGCGTCGCTGGCGCTCGCGTGGCCTGGTGGCCCTGCGGTTTGTCTTCCCCGACGGCCGCAAGCGCACGGCCGTCCCACAGAGCGACCTGGAGGCATTCGTCGAGGCCAACCCGAAACTGGTCGGCCAACACAGCGTCTACTCGCGCCTGGACGAGACGCTGCGCCGCCAACTTCTCGCGCGGGCATTCCAACTGTCGCTGCGCCACGAACTCACCGAGCGCGAGGCCGTGGCGCGACTGGCCCGGGAGTTCGGCTGCTCCCACTCCGCAGTGCGCAAGGTCCTCGACGACTATCAGAGCACCCATCCCGAAACCCCCATCTTTCCCGAAGGCCGCGACCCGCTGAGCGAGGCCGAGAGGCGTCAACTCCTTGCCTACTTCCGCCACGGCTACAACCCCGGCGAACTGGCCCGCTCGTTCCTGGTCGGGCGGACGACGGTCGAGCGCGCCATACGCGAGCTGGTGGCCGAGGAGATTCTCGGCCGCAAGTGGGAGTATATCCCCTGCGAGGACTTCGAGGCCCCCGACGCCGAGGAGCGACTCACGCGGGACCTCTCGCCCGAGGCCCTCGAGGAGCGCGGGCTCGCCGGCCCCCTCGACGCGCAACAGGAAGAGCGGCTCTTCCGGCAGTATAACTTCCTGAAGAGCCTGCTGGCGCGGGCTCGGGAGGAGTTGCGCCCGTCCGACCTCTCGCCGGAGCAACTCGAGCGCCTTTGTCGCGTCCACGAGATGGCGCTCGCGGTGCGGAATTGCCTGATCCTGGCAAACCTGCGCCTGGTCGTCCACCTGGCCTCGCGCCACCTGGCCACTGGCCGGCGGCTCGACGAGTTGGTCAGCGACGGCACGGTGAGCCTGATGCAAGCGGTCGAGAAGTTCGACTTCCGCCGCGGCAACCGCTTCAGCACCTATGCCACCTGGGCGATCCTCAGAAACTTCGCCAAGACCATCCCCCACGAGGCCCACATCCATCACACGGAACTTACCGGGACCGGGGACCTCATCGCCTCGCGCGGGGACCCAAAGGCCCGGGTTCCTGAGCAGCGCGATTTCCGCGACGTGTTGCGTTCGACGGTAGCCGAGCTCCTCCTCGAGTTGAGCCCGCGCGAGCGCGAGATCATCGCCGCCCGCTTCGGCATAGGGCGCCAGGCCGAGACCCTCGAGCAGATCGGCCAGCGTTTCGGGGTCAGTCGCGAGCGCATCCGCCAACTCGAGGCCCGCGCGCTCCGCAAACTCTCCGAGATCGCCGACCCTCGACTGCTCGAAGAACTCGTCGCCTCCCACGAGTAATCCCCCTGCCGCCAGGCCCCGTCCCACCACTCGGCCCGCCGAGGATAATCCTCCCGGCGACGCGGGCCCTCCACCTGTCCCACCGACACCTCGTCCGCGGTGTCCGCCCCGTCCACCATGCCCCTGGCACGGATCGGGCCGAGAAAGCCTCGAGCGTGTGGGTTCATTTCGGGCCCGCTCATGGATGTGTCACCTGCGTGGTCTGAAACGCCGGACGTTGTGGGGTGAGCGGGGGTTCAGAAGATGGTTTGCTTGACGGCGGAGGAGATGAGTTTGAGCGCGACAGTCGTCATTCCGATCAGGCCGACGCCGCAGCCGTAGCCGGCCATGAGGATGGGGGCGTATGCTCGCCACTTGACCTGGCCGAGTCGCTTGCGGAAGTAGTAGCGGCCCAGCATCGCCCCCAGGAACTGGGGGAAGACCAGGAAGGCGTTCTGGCTGATGCCGGTCAGGAAGCCGTAGAAGATGATGGTGGGAACCCCGAGCAGGCCGAAGACGGCGAGCATGGCCGTGCCGACCGCGAAGCCGGCGAGGATGTACTGCGGGTGGATGATGGCCTTGAGGCTCGCCAGGCCCTCGCCTCCCGGGAGGGTCGTCCGCATCCACATGCAGCGGATCGTCGCCGTGAGCGGCCACATCTTCTGGACGAATGGATAGGTGGACGATGGGATGACGTCGAGTTTCCATATCCACGACCAGTAGATGAGGCTACAGACCCAGATGACGACGAAGGACAGGAGGGTGGAGTAGATGACACTGCCGAACTTGGTCTTGGTCAGCTCGAGTTGCTTGAACATCGAGGCCGACCGGCCGTGGTCCTGTAGCGGAATAGGGGCGAACCAGATTGGGATGCCGAGCGCCTTGCCGGTGAGCATCTGGGCGCCGTAGAAGGAGGCCTCGCGAATATATGGGAACGAGATGCGGCCGCTGCCGCCGGTGATGCCGACCAGGCGGGCGTTGATGTAGGACTGGGCGGGGGAGAGGACGAAGCCGAAGATGGCGGGAATCCACCACGGGAACTCGGGAACGAGTATCTTGCACAGGGCGACGAAGACGACCTGGGTGGCCGCCCAGACGAGGATGGGAATCCACATTGGCACGTCGCCGCGCCCTTCGGGCAACTCGACGGGTCCCCTGGCTCCCCGCTCGGCGCGCTCGCGCTTCGAGCGCAGGAACGAGCGAATGGTGGCGCCGACCCCGACGTAGAAGATCACGAGCGAAATGCCAATGGTGAAACTGATCCAGAAGTCGAACGAGTTGCTGATCTGGGTGGGGACGTAGGACATTCCCTCGTTCCAATTGAAGAGGATGCCGAAGCGGTAGAGGAGCGGGGTGCCGATGAAGGTCATCAGGAGCGCGCTGATGAACCCGCCGACGACCAACCAGAACGGCAGGACGAAGCCGACGATGACCGCGCCGAGGTTCATGCTGATGGCCAGCGGGGTGGCGGGGAGGATCGTGCCGATGTGGGTCGTCAGGTCAAGCCACGGGATCGGGATGATCTGGACCGTGCGGGTGAAGAACATGCTCGAGAGGACGGGCACCCCGATATAGACGAGGCCGAAGAGGACCCCGACGATGGTCCCGACGCTGAATACCCGCCAGCGCCATCCCTCGCGCTTGCTGGAGGTCTCGGCCAGGGCGGTCGCCGCGCCGACGTGCACAGGCGCCAGCGGGAAGGGCAGACGTTCCATGTCGCTGGTCAGGCGGAAGAGCACGTAGCCCAGCGACAGGCGCTGGAGCGAGCCCATCAGGAAGGTCACCATGCTCAGCAACAATGGGATGAGCCAGGCGCGGTGAAGAAGGGTCCTGTCCAGAAGCGCCGGGCTCCCGCGCGGCGGCACAACCCACCCGGGGAAATCCTGGTGGATGCCGTCCGCCATCGGGCACTGGACCAGGTATTGGTTCATCATCAGGCCGGTCAGAGGCCCCATCGTGGCCAGTCCGGCGGCGATCCAGTACATGATGATGATTTCCTGGGGCTTGAGCCGGACGAAACTGCGCTTTGCGATCTCGATGAAGAGGATGATGGTGACCCAGTCGGCGGCGCCGGCCATGGTCTGGCCAGTGATCAGGCCGAGGTAGATTGCCCCCGGCATCATGACGAAGCCGACGAACAGGGCGGCGAAGACGGTGTTCCAGTTGAAGCCCCATTCGTAGGGCGCCCCCTCGGGGACTATCTCAAAGGTGTCCTGGCGGAGGATGTCGTCTGCCAAGGTTTCCTCACCCTAACTTCGCGCTGTCGCTCACGAGGCCACCTCGCTGAGCGCCCGGGCCTGCTCGACGATCTGGCAGCCCTCCTCGGCGTATCGGAGTTTCGTGCCCGTCGGCACGGTTCGCCAGACCAGGAACTGCTTGCGCAGGACGTTCAGGAAGCCGCGGTTCATCCGCTGCCACGAGAGCGTGTCGCCGCTCACGCGGTGGATGTTCATCACGATGCGGTAGATGTTGTGTTCCCCGGTATCCACCGCCTCGAAGCGGACGTCCTGGCTTATTCCCAGGTCGTATGGTGCGAGCCAGCATCGGGTCGAGATGACGTAGTCGGCCTCCTCCTCGGGCCTGCTTTTTTCGAGGCGCACGTCCTCGGTGTAGAAGGCCCCGATCGAGGTCTCGCCGTATGATTGGAGGAAGCGAGCGAGGTAGCAGTACATGCCGAGAATCTCGACCCCGCCGACGGTGAAGGGGAAGTCGAACTGCCACAAGTCCCCCTTCGGCGGCGGAAACTCCCAGCGGCGGGTAACGTCGGGCACCGCCATGTCCGATGCCTTCTTCGCCGGGTAGAGGGTCGAGAGGAACACCGTGAGCATCACCACGACGCTCGAGTAGATGGTCGAGAGGGAGGAATAGTTGAGGGTGATGGTTCCGAGGAGGCCGAGGTGGGTGACCACCCCCGCGACCGACTGGCCCAGGAGGTAGCCGGCCACGGCGCCCACGGTTGCGAAGACCGCCGACTCGGCCAGGAAGAGCGCGGCCACGTGGGTGGGCGCTAGACCGACCGAACTGTAGATGTAGATCTCGCGGAAGCGCTCGTAAACCGCGCCCATCATGGTGTTCAACACGATCAGCGCGGCGATGATGATCGGCACGAAGAGGTTCCCCACCCCGGAGAGCGAGGTGGTCTGGATGGAGCTCCACACCTCGACCCGGGCTTCTTCTCCCGTGCCCTGGGCCACGAAGACGTTGAGGGCCACGCGCTCCATGAACTTGCTGATCTCGCGGGCGAAGCCCTCGAAGTCGCGCGTCGGCCGCGCCTCCACCACCTTCTTGCCGTCCTTCTCGACCAGCCGCGGCTTGTAAACCGACATGGCAATCGAGTGGAGGGTGCCGCCGACGTCCATGACGAACTCGTAGGGGACGAACATCACGTTGGCGGCCTCCATGTGGGTGAATGCCTGGATGGGGGCCTTGGCCGCCTCGTCGGGGTTCTCCTCCACACGCATCCGCGCCGCCTCTTGCATCGTGTCCACGGGGGTCAGCTTCTCGTCGTCTATGTCCTTGTAGCGGTTGAGGTCCTCGGTCGAGAGGAGGCCGATGACGCGGAAGTCGTAGCCGAGCATGTTGATGACCGGCTTCTCCTCGTCGGTTTTCCCCTTGATGTCGTCCGGGGTGATTCCCACCCGCGCCGCCACCTCGTCGGGCATCACACACACGTGGCGGTCCCCCGGCTCGAACCACCGGCTGCCCCGCCCATCGGGGCCGGCGGGGTGGACGAGGAAGGTCTGTGGGCCGCTGTGTGGGTTGACGTAGACCTCCTGGGGCGTCAGACCGACGATGCCGTTGACGTTGCTGCGGCTGCCGGCGTGGGTGAACTCGAAGAACGCCTTCTCGCCCCTGGTCTGGGAGACGAGCCAGGCACGCGGGGCGATGGTGGCGTCGCGTCCGAACTCGCTGCGCAGATACTCCAACTTGATGGTCTGGAGGCCCCGCCAGTTGCGGTCCCGCACGAGCGCGCCCTCGTAGGTCGGGGTGTTGCTGCGCGAGAGCCTGAAGAGATAGAGCGACTTGCGGATCGAGGTGAACGAGAGCACCGTGAAGGTCAGGAGGGTGAGGGTGACGGCGGTCAGGGTGGTTCTTATCTTGCGTTTTCGCAGGTTCGAGATGCCGAGCATCACGGCGGCGTAACTGGCGCTCAGGCGGCCCACGTCGGCCTGTTGGATGCCCGTGGCCGCCTGTTTCATCTTGCGGATTTCCTCGTTGAACTTGCTCACCACGATGAACAGCACTATCACCCCCATCGCCAGGATGACGAACGCCAGGAGGATGATGTAGGGCGAACTGGAGAGTTTGAAAGCAGGATGGACGAATCGCAGCACGGCGAAAACGACCAGGAAGATCAAGGCGAACCAGAAAATCCGCTTCCGTATGTCCGCCGAGCCGATTAGCAGGCGCTCCATGAAAAACGCGAACGGAATGAGGAGCACGAAGTAGAAGACCACCCCCTTGACCGTGTCGTCGGCCTGGTTGGCCACGTCGGGATATGCCTTGGCCTCGTAGCCCCAGGCGCGTCGCGACTCGGCCACGAAACCCTCGTAGTCCCGGCGCGCGAGCGCCTCGCGCGCGGCCAGGAGGGCGAAGCGCGAGCGGTCGTGGAGGCCCAGTTGGCGGACCTCGTCCACCGGCGCGATCTCGTCCGGGAACGCCGCCTCGAGGAGCAGGCGATTGAGGCGCTCGAGGCGTGCCCCCGCCAGGCTCTGGCGCTCGGAGAGCAGTTCCTTGACCTCCGGGCCGCGCCTGACCGAGGCGAACGCCGCCTGGTCGTAGAAGTCGGGCCTTCGCAGGAGGGCGTTGAGCGCCTTGAGGAGGGCTAGTTCATCGGCCTCGGGCAGCCTTTCGCCCCGCGAGGCGCGCGCGAGCAGCCCCCTCGCCTCCTTCGGGAGGAGTTCGGCCAGGCGCCTCCCCGGGCTCGGCTCGGCCCGCCCAGCCGCCGCCAAAACTCTCGAGGCGAGACTCCGCCAGTCGAAGACGTGCCTCGGCTCGAGGAGGCAGGATGCCCGCCGGGTGGGGAAGTTGGCCAGCATCGTGTTGCGGATGCCGTAGCGGGCCAGTTCCCTTAGGCGGTACTCGTTGAGCACCCACATGTCCCACGCCACCCGATAGGTCGGGTTTAGCAGGACGCGGCCGTCCACCACGTAGCCCACCCCCTTGGCCTCGTCCTCGGCGAGTTCGAGGTTCACGGAGGGGTCGAGGGGTGGCGCCGCGACCGGCTTGCCGTCGCGGACGATCTCGGCGTTGGTCAGGAGGAGCTTGATGCCGTAGAGGCCGGTGCCCATGTGGACTTTCAGGCGGTCGTGTTGGCCGGTGGTCGGGTCGTGCTTGGCGAAGACGACGGCGACGCTGGTGGTGCGGCCCTCCCAGCGGCTCTGGCCGGGGATGTAGCGCGCGCCCCACTGCTGCGGCACCGAGTTGTCGGCGCCCAACACCCCCACCTGGTCCAGGACGGTCAGGTAGCGCGAATCCACGATCTCGAGAATGGTCATCGGGCGGCAGCGGAAGAGCACACACTGCGCCCCACCGCCATACTTGACGTCGTTGGGATAGGTCTGGCTGCCCTGGGGGCCTTCGTCCTGCGCGTAGATGATCTCTCCCGCGTCGTCCATTTTGTAGGCCAGGAGCTTGATGCCGCCCCAGCGCCAGAAGTAAACGAAGGGGAAGACGAATTGCCCCTCGAAGCGGCCGAAGCCCACGTCTATGTCCTTGACCTCGTAGGTGCCCTTGGTCCCCCGGAGCACCAGCGAGCGGATGATCCGGGTTTCGGGGTCTATTTCCGGCTCGTCTGGCGCTTGTTCGACCGCCTCGATCCCGCCCCGGAACAGTCTGACGAAGAAGCCCGGGGGATTGAGGTCCATCTGGAGTTCGTAGCGGCGGGGCGGGACGAGGATGGGGCCGCGGTAGCGCGCGTTGCCCACCTTGATCGTCGCATGGCCCTCGGGCGGCAGGTCCGGCTTCCCGTCGGCGGTTCTGGCCTCCCGTTCCGGCGGGATGTAGTCGCCGGTGCGTTTGCCTATCTCGGGCGGCGCCGGCTCCCAGTGGCCATATTGCACCTCGCCGTTCGGCAAGGTGACCGCCAACTTGTCGCGGGCATTCGGCCCTCGTGCGAGGACGAACCGCTGGGCGACCTTGACCGTGGCGGTCGAGGCGCCCCCGACGGGCACCAGTTTGCGGCGAATGAGCCAATTGCCGCTCTGAACCACCACCTCGGCATCCTTGACCTCGCC
Organism: uncultured Planctomycetota bacterium; assembly: GCA_964470215.1. Classification (GTDB taxonomy): domain Bacteria; phylum Planctomycetota; class PUPC01; order DSUN01; family DSUN01; genus CAYYCI01. The sequence goes on along the minus strand of CAYYCI010000008.1, from coordinate 3,464 downwards.
GATGTAGCGCGACCAGACGTTGAGCCTCACCCGCCGTGAATTCAGAGTTATCGGGTCTATGTAGTAGCCTTCCTCGTGGTACCTGCGGGCGGTGCGCTCGTAGTGCTCGGGGTGGTCGTCGGCGCTGTTGGGGTTGTGGGGCTGGGAATAGGCCGTGTAGAGGGTTCGCACCCCCGCATTGGTGGGCGCGGCGGCCGGGTGCCTCAGGGTGACCACCGCACCGCCGATCGGGGCTTTCGGTATGTTGGGGTTGAGCGCGCGGTCGAACCACGTGACGTTCCCCCGCGAGTAGTCAATCCGCTTCTGGAGGTGGAGTTTGCTGTCGGGGAAGAACTCGGGGTCGCGGGCAGCCTTGGCGATGATCGCCGCCACCGTCTTGACCTGGGTGTGGAGATTCTCCCTGTCCTCCTTGCGCATCGCCTCGAAAGTGTCGTTGGGCGTGTCAACGAGGTTGCGCAGTTCGTTGGGGGTGAAGATGGTGACGGCATCCTTGCCTCTTGCGACGACGGCCTCGGCGTCGAAGCCAACGGGGCGGGGGACGAAGTTCTTCCAGGTCTTTTTCGCCGGGGTGATGGCGTTGATGTGGGGACAGGTCGCCTCGCTCATTGACTTGCGGAAAATCCGCGCGGCATACTCGGTGAACTTCTTCGCGTACGGCGCCAGGAGGTTCTTCCGATAGACCACCATTTCCCAGTAGCGATTGTAGAACGTGCCGAAACACGTCGTCGCCACCTGGTTGCCGTGGCTGGTCAGGTCGAGGCCCACGAAGACGTCGAAATCAATCCTGCCCTTCGGCGCCACGCTGCGCGCCAGTTCCCCCGAGGTCGGCAGATACTTCCGCAGGAACTCCTGAACCCCCCACAAGCAATGGAAGTGCGACCCCGTGGCCAGGAAAACCACCGTGTGGCGCGGCGGGAATTGCTTCAGGACGCGCGCCGTCTGGAGCAGCGCCGCCAACCCACAGGCGTTCTCCGCCCCGGGGGCCACGCGCGGGACCACCGAGGCCGCGTCGTAGAACGCCGAGAGGACGATCACCCGCTGGCGCTTGTAGCCCACGCTGCTGGTCGGGCGTTCGGCGGGCTGGGTTCCCGGGATGAAGCCGATGATGTTGCGCGCCTTGACCGGCTTCCAGGTCATCCGGGCCTTCAGCCGCGCGCGCGGGGTCCGGCCCTCCTTGCGGGCGGCGGCGAGAAGGCGTCGCAGCCGCCAGCCATCCTCCTTGCTCACCCAGAAACGCGGGATGTTGGCCGGCACCGCGACGAACTTCTGCTCCGCCTCGCCGCGCGTGACGACCGGCGGCCCGCCGGGCCGCGAGTTGTCGAAGAACACGACCGCCTTTGCCCCGATCATGGGGGCGTGGAGCCAGCGCTGGCCGCAATCGAAGTTCATCAACACGATCGCGTCGGCCTGGACCTCCTCGCGCTTGACCTCCCTCTCCCCCACCCGCTCGGTGACCTCCACCGTGCGGGTCATCGGCTGGCCGTTGAAGTCGCGGAACTCACCGTCGTCGCCGTCCACCAGGACGCCCTCGAAGCCCTCGGGCACAGTGGAAGTTCGCACGTCGTTCGGCCACAGGCACGAGACCTCGACCCTCTCGCCCAGCCCCTCGACCTCCAGCCAGCCGCCCTCGTCAACGGGCACGGTTACCTCGTACTCCTGGACCTGCACCCCCTGGAGGCCGATGGCCCGGAACTGGTCCTCCACGTAGTCGGCGGCCATCAGGTTTCCCGGATAGCCGACCGCGCGGCTGGCGGGCAGGGTGCTGAGGTGTTCGACCACCTCGCAGGTGTCCTTGAACCGCAGCGACCCGACGAGGTTGCGGATCGTGGCGTTCTCCTGCTCCTCGGCGGCCTCGCGTCCCGTGGTGGCCGCTAGGCCGGTGATGTCGCGGTCGGCCCGCGGGGCCACGGACAGCCCGAAGAGCCTCTTGGCCTGCTCGGTCAGGTCGGCCGGGTCGAAGACCGTCACCGACATGATCATCAGGATGCCGATGACGAGCAGGATCGCCTTGCCGATCTTTTCAGCCATGCGGTCACGCCCCGGGTTTCTCGCTCCGCGCCGCGCGCATCTCCAGGTAGAGGCGCAGGCTATAGGCCGCGCCCGCTACCGCCAGACACACCCCACAGAAAATCAAAACTCCCTCGTTGCTCGGCCCGGTGGGCACCAGGCCCGCCGCGCGCTGCTTCGCCTTGTATGCCTGGAGACGGTCCCAGGCCGGCGAGGGGCCGTTATTGACCTCCTCGACGTAGTAGCGGACCGCCGTCTCCTCGTCCCCGCGCATCTCGTGGATCAGCCCGATGAAGTAGTTGGCCTGTGGGTAGGTCTTCTGGAGGTCGCGGACCTGGTGGAAGGTTGCCAGGGCCTTGTCGAGGTCCTTCTTTCGCAGGTAGACGAGGGCGAGGTTCTGGCGCACCTTCGGGCTTTTCGGCGCGATGGCCACCGCGCGGAGCATCGTGGCCTCGGCCTCGTCGTAGCGCTCGAGCCGGACCTGAGCCGTCGCGATCCGGATCAGCAGTTCGGTGTTCTCCGGCTCCTCGCGCACAGAGGCCCTCCAGGCCTCGATGGCCTTCGCATATTCCCCTTTGTCGAAAAGGATGTCGCCGGCGTCCAGGCGCTCGCTCGCCCCGCAGCCGCAAAGCGCGGCGGCCAACGGGACAACGAGGCCCGATGCGAGAACGAGGCGGATGGTTCTCACGCGCTGGCTCTGCGAGGTCCGGGGTTTTCTGGCCCAAGTAGGAGGGGCCGACCTTTGACAGCGGCCTAGTGTAGCGCCCGCGCGCGATAAGTCAAGCCATCCTGGAAATGCCCACCCCCAGAGCCGCGGCCGCAACGCACACTGGTTCCTCGCCCCTGAGGCTCTGGGGGGGGGGAGCGAGGAGCGGGCTGGGGTAGTGGGCAGAGAGCGGGGTGGCTAAAGCCAGTGGGTGGGATTTCCCGGGGGACGCATCGCCTCGCTCCCAGAGGACGTGCCAGGATGGGCGCCGAACGAAAAAAGGACTTGCAAAAAAAATCCGAAGCGCTATCATAGTGTGTACGGAGGGAATGACTGACAAAGCGAAGTTGATTATCTAAGGCGTGCTCGCGCGCGGGGAGCCCACGGGCTTTGCAGGTGCCCCCTCCCCACCTAGAGAGCCCAACCCCGCGCGCGGGCGCCTGACCCGCGGGTGGCTGCCGCCCCCTTCCAGGTTGACATTAACCCCAAGTGCCCTCCCCTAAATGCTTGGCTGGCGGCCACCCGCTGCCTATTTCCCCATTTTCCCCAACGACGGTCGGACCGCTCGCCTTCGCCAGCCGAACGTTCGAAGGCCAGGCCCACAGACCCGGGCGGCAATGAGCCTCACCAGCCGTTTGCCCAGGGGTCGAGGCGGCGGAATTCGGAGAGGACGAAGTCTCTGGTCTCTGGGGTGGTGCCGATGGCTTCGTGGGCGCCGTAGTCGCCGAGGATGAAGCCGCCGTCGCGGGTG
>CAYYCI010000007.1:0-20970 GCA_964470215.1 uncultured Planctomycetota bacterium | reverse complement strand
ACGGCGGACCGTCAGGCCGAGCGGCTGGCCCGGCCGGGTGCGCAGCACTGCGCGTTGGACCTCGCGGGCTTTAGTGACCGGCCGACCATTGACGGCGATGATGACATCGCCCTTGCGCAGCCCGGCTTTGCCGGCGGGCGCGAAGAAGGCCACTCGGCTGACATAAACCCCGCGCTCGACCACCAGTTCTTTTTTCTCGACGAGTTCGGGGGTCACGTCGCGGATGTTCACTCCCAGGTAGCCTCGGCGGGGTCTGTGGCCCCGTTTCATTTCGTCGAGGTGGGGTGTGATCAGGGAAGTGGGGACGGCGAAGCCGAGGTTGTTGGCGGGAAAAAGCCCCAGTGTGACGATGCCCACGATCTCCCCTCGGATGTTCAGCACCGGGCCGCCGCTGTTCCCGGGGTTGATCGCGGCGTCAATCTGGATGTAATCCTCGATGAGGTTGGCGCGGAGTTGGCGATGCAACCCACTGACGACCCCGCAGGTGACAGTGCCCGTGAGATTGATCGGGTGGCCGATGGCGACGACCCAATCGCCCGGGGCCAACTTGTCGGAGTCGCCAAGGGGCGCCCAGACGATCGGAACCTTCCCCGGCTCGAACTTCAGGAGCGCGATGTCGGTGTGGGGGTCGGTCGCGAGGAGCGTGCCCTCGAACTTGCGCCACACCCCGCGAGAGTCCCGAAGCCGCAGGGTGAACTCATCGGCGCAGCGCACCACGTGGTCGTTGGTCAGCACGTGTCCCTCGGGGTCAATGACCACGCCGGAACCAAGATGCTTGCGGAGCGGGAGGATCGCGGCCGAGGGGACGAAAAGCGCAAGGGACAAGGCGTCGGCGACGGTGCGCCGCAGCGGAAACGGATTGGCCAGGCGAGCGAGCCGCCGGACCATGCCCGGGAGGTAGTGTTCGAAGGTCTCGACCTTCACAACCGCGTTGGCCCGTCGCTCGACCACGGAGCGGATGTCGGGGAGGCTCGCCGCCGAACTCACTCCCGCGAGAATCGAAAGAAAGAAGACCGCTCGCCTCATCGCAGTTTCAACATCGAAAGGGCGATCACCGCGAAGATGACCGAGAGGATCCAGAAGCGGGTCGTCACCTTGGTCTCGCTGTAGCCCTGATGGAGGAGGCTATGGTGGTATGGCGCCCGGAAGAAGAGCCGCCGCCCCAGCAGTTTCAGCCCGATGTAGTCCTGGATGAAACTGCTCCCGGCCTCGATGACGAACACCCCGCCAGCGATGAAGAAGACGACCTCCTGCTTGGTCAGCAGGGCGATCGTGCCGAGGATGCCCCCGAGAGCCAGCGACCCGGTGTCGCCCATGAAAACGCTGGCGGGGTGGGCGTTGAACCACAGGAAACCCGCTCCCGCCCCGATCAGCGCGCAGCCCACCACCACCAACTCCCGGCATCCGGGCAAATGGGGGAAGCGCAAGGCGGCCGACATCCCAGGCTCCGCCACCACGTAGGCGAAAACCCCCAACACCACCGCCACCAGCGTCGCAGGCACTATCGCCAGGCCGTCCAGTCCGTCCGCGATGTTCACCGAGTTCGACGCGAGGACCATGAAAAGCGTGGTCACCACCAGGTACCACCACCCCAGGTAAAAGCCCTTGTACCACAACGGCACGACCAGGGTGCAAGCAACGCGGGGGTCGTAAGGCGAGGTCCACGGACACAGGTACAGGACGGCCACGAGGGCGCCGAACGCGAATTGCGCGGCGTATTTCCACTTGCGCGAGAGCCCCAGTTCATTCGAGCCGCGACGCACCTTGAGCCAATCATCCAGAAAGCCGATGGTCCCGAAATACAGCGCAGCGCAGACCACGATCCGCACCTGCTGGCTCGCCAGATCGCACCAGAGGAACGCCGCGACGAAGAAACTGGCGAGGATGAGAAGCCCGCCCATGGTCGGCGTGCCCTCCTTGCTCGCCACGTTCAGCCCACCGAAGTGGCGGCCCTTGTCGCGGGCGCCGTGGCGCTTGAGCAACCGGATGAGCGGCGGCCCGAGCACGAGAGCCACGAGGAGGGCCGTGACCACCGCCCCCATGCAGCGAAAGCTCCAGTAGCCGAACAGACGGAAGGGACCGAAAAACACCTTGAGTTGCTCGAGATACTGGAGCATTCCCTGTCAGCCTACGGGTCGTCGGACGTGGTTCCAGCCCTTCTTGGGGTCGAGGTAGAGTGAGGCGACCCGTGCTGGGTCGGCCTCGGAGCGCACGGCGTGCATGGCCCCGCTCAGGACGTCGCGGTGGACGAAGTATGAGACAGCGCCCTCGGAGAGGCGGTCGAGTTCTCGGAGCGCCCCGGCTGCCTCGGGGGCGAACTGGGGCACGCGCGCCGCCAGGTGTGCCAGGCCCACCGCCGCCTGGCTGCGCACCAGCCACATCTCGTCGGCGGCCAGCGCAACGAGCGCCCTGAGCGCCTCGCGGCTAACCCCCAGGTGGCCGAGACCCTGGGCGATGGCCATTCGGACCTCGAAGTTGTCCTCGCGGATGCGCGAGTTGCGCGTCGGCCCCATCAGGAGGCGCAGGAGCGCGTCTTCCAGTTCAGCCGAAGGGGGAAAGAGCCTCGCCAGGGTCTTGATCGCCTCGGCGCGAACTTCCCAGTATGGGTCGGAGAGAGCGTTGAGGAGCGCCGCGCTGACAGGTTCTGTCGCCAGCCCCATGCGCCCGATGGCCTCGGCAGCGTTGCGGCGGACGATTCCCGCCTCGCGGCGGTCGCCCAGTTTCTCGACCAGGCGGTCGAGGCGCCCGTGGTCCTTGATGTGCGCTATCAGTTTGACCGCTGCGTTCCGAACGAGCCACCCGGGGCTTTCCAGCCAGGCGTCAATCTTCTCGCCCAGCCCCTTGAGGGACGGGTGACTGGAGGCCAGAAGGCGCTCGGCCTCGGCCAGATCGCCACGCCAGCGATGAGGGAACAACAAACCAACCAGGGCGCGAAGCATCGAACCCGCCGCAGCGGGGGAAAGACCCACGGGGAACCAACCGACAGCATCTTACCACGCTGCCACCCCCTTTGCAACCCCACGCCGTCGGGCTTGACCGGGAAGGTTGGCGCTGGTAGATTCGGAAGCGACGGAGGTGTGGCGACGATGGCTTTCATCGGCCCCCAAGAGCGAATCAAGAGCATCCTGGCCAGGCGCGACTTTGGCGCGAAGGTCGTCGTCCGCGGCTGGGTCAGGACCCGACGCGACTCCAAGGGCGGATTCTCCTTTCTGAATATCAGCGACGGCTCCTGCCCCAGCGGCATCCAGGTGGTGGCCGACGCCTCGCTGCCAAACTACGAGAGCGAGGTGAAACGCCTCGTGACCGGCTGCGCGGTGGAGATAGAAGGCGAACTCCACGAGTCGCCGGGGAAAGGCCAAGAGGTCGAGGTTCTGGCCAAGAAGGTCAATGTGGTCGGGTGGGTGGAAGACCCCGAGCGCTATCCTCTCCAGAAGAAACGCCACACCCTGGAGTTCCTGCGCGAGGTGGCCCACCTGCGCCCCCGCTCGAACACGATCGGCGCGGTCGCGCGGGTGCGCAACTGCCTCGCCGCGGCGACCCACGAGTTTTTCCAGGCACTGGGGTTCGTCTACGTCCATACCCCGATCATCACGGCCAGCGACTGCGAGGGTGCCGGCGCGCTCTTCACTGTGACGACCCTCGACCCTGGGAAGGCGCCGCGCGCGCCCGACGGGACGGCGGATTTCCGCGCCGACTTTTTCGGGCGGCGCGCGTCGCTGACGGTCAGCGGCCAACTCGAGGCCGAGACCTACGCCTGCGCGCTGACGAACGTCTACACCTTCGGGCCGACGTTCCGCGCCGAGGACTCGAACACGCCGCGCCACCTGGCGGAGTTCTGGATGGTGGAGCCGGAGATGGCCTTCTGCGACCTCGAGGGCGACATGGACCTCGCCGAGACCTATATCAAGCACCTGTTCCGCGCCGCCCTCACCCGCTGCCCCGACGACATGGCCTTTTTCAACCAGTGGTACGACAAGACCCTCATCGAGACCCTCGAGGGGGTCGTCGAGAGTTCCTTCGAGCGGATCACCTACACCGAAGCCATAGAAATCCTCCTGCGCTCCGGGGAGACCTTCGAGTTCCCGGTCGAGTGGGGCCGCGACCTCCAGACCGAACACGAGCGCTACCTGACCGAGCGCCACTTCCGCAAGCCGGTCATCGTCCGCGACTACCCGAAGGCGATCAAGGCGTTCTACATGCGACTGAACGACGACGAGCGGACGGTGGCCGCGATGGACGTCTTGGTGCCGAAGGTGGGCGAGATCATCGGCGGGAGCCAACGCGAGGAGCGCCGCGAGGTCCTCGAGCGCCGCATGGCCGAATGCGGCCTCGAGACCCGCGACTACTGGTGGTATCTGGACCTGCGGCGCTACGGCACCGTGCCACACGCGGGGTTCGGGCTCGGTTTCGAGCGGACGGTCCAATTCGCCACGGGGCTGAGCAACATCCGCGACGTCATCCCGTTCCCCCGCACCCCCCGCTCGGCCGAGTTCTGACGCCGCAGGCCGGCCGCGCGAAGAGGCCAAGGATATGAGAACTCTCCTGCCGCTACTCATCTGGCTCGGCTCCGGCGCGTTGGCTGCTGACGGCCCGCCCGAGCGATTCCTCCGCCGTCTGGCACGCGACGACACCAACGGCGACGGCAAGGTCTCTCGCCAGGAGTTCACCGGTCCGGCGCGCCTCTTCGAGCGGCTCGACGCCAACCGCGATGGGGTCGTCTCGCAGGAGGAAGCCAATGCCTTCGCGCGCCGCCTCGTAAACAGGAGAAGGCCGATGAGCCAACCACCATTGCCCGACGACCTCGAGGAAATCCGCGACGTGGTCTTCGGCACCGGGGGCGGGAGACCGCTCAAGCTCAACATCCTGCGGCCCAGGACGGCGCCGAGAACCCCGATGCCAGTGGTGGTGTGGGTCCACGGCGGGGCCTGGCGCGCAGGCTCGAAGGAAGGCCGGCGCACCCTCGCGCTCGCAAAACGCGGCTACTTCACCGTCAGCATCGAATACCGCCTCAGCCAGGAAGCCAGATTCCCGGCTCAAATCGAGGACTGCAAGTGTGCCATCCGCTGGCTCAGAGCACACGCAAAGGACTACAACATAGACCCGAACCGCATCGGCGCGTGGGGCGCCTCGGCCGGCGGCCACCTGGTCGCACTGCTCGGAACCGCCGGCGACGTCAAGGAACTCGAGGGCCAGGGTGGATGGCAGGACCAGAGCAGCCGCGTCCAAGCCGTCTGCGACTTCTTTGGACCGACCGACTTCACCCGCATGAACGAGGGCGGCAGCCACATGGACCACGACGCGCCCAACTCCCCCGAGTCACAATTGGTCGGTGGGCCGATCCAGAAGAGCAAGGAGGCCTGTCGAAAGGCCAACCCGATCACCTACGTGACGCCCGACGACCCGCCGTTCCTCATCGTCCACGGCGAAGCGGACCGCACCGTGCCGATCAACCAGTCGGAGTTCCTCTACGAGGCCCTCAAGAAAGCGGGTGTGGACGTGACGTTCGTGCGGGTGAAGCGCGGCGGCCACGGCTTCAGGGGGGAGACCGACCCGTCGCCCGAACGGATCGAGCAACTGGTCATCGAATTCTTCGACAAGCACCTGAGGCGCAAGGGCCGCTAACTAAGCAGCGGCGTTCGTCGGGCCGGGAGTGGTCCTGGCGCGTCGCTTCCCACCTGAGCGGCGGCTCCGCAGCCGAACGAGCGCCACGACTCCCATGCCCAGGACAGCGAGGCTCGACGGCTCGGGAATGACCGGGGTGGTGGGCTGGAGGCCGGCATCCCACGTCAGGTCGCTCTGGCCGGAAGCGAGGGTGATCCACGCCGTGCGCCCGGTGGCGGGATTGGCGTCGCTGTCCTTAGCGTCGTCCGAACCGGCGTCCTGTTGAGTGAACTGGTAGCCGTTGGGGGCGGTGAAATCGAGGTAATAGGTTCCAGGGCTGAGGTTCTCGAAGACATACTCCCCGCCGCCGGCGGTGGCCATTGTGGCTATGAGCAGGTCGTTCTGATCGTAGAGGCTGACGACGACGTCATCGAGGCCAACCTCGCCGGCATCCTGGATGCCATTGCCGTTCTCGTCAATCCACACCAGGTCGCCGATGGCGGCGGGTTGGCAGATCGGGCCGCTCGGCGTCGTCCACACCTTGTTCTTGCCGATCTTGTTCGGCGAGACGTGGGCGATCGGCACGCTCACCCCGCCGAAGCCGTTCCCGAAGAGCGAGCCATCCACCTGGACCTCGTAGACCACGCTGAACTCCCAGCCGGGGTAGGAGGGATTCTCGGTGTAGTTGTCGTCGGTGGCCGGCGAGTCGGTGGTCAACTGGTAGCCGAGGGAGTTGAAATTGTAGTCGAGCGAGGTTCCGTAGTTGAGAATCTTCGAGGCGGAGCCAACGTGCATCTTGCCGTCGCCCCCGCTCGCGCCGAGGGACTGATAGCCGCCTCCGGAACTCGACAGGTAGTCGAGCTCGAAGTCCAGGACCACGTTGTCCGAGCCATCCTTGAAACGGAACTGCGCTTTGTCGCTGCCCACCAGGTCGCCAAAATTGTGGTTCTTGCCGCTTGGCGCCTGGCTCCCCCAACCGATCGAGTTCGCACCATAGGTGTTGTCCACGAGGGAGCGGTCGAAGACGAGGGCGGCGAAAACATCCTGGCTGCCCGGGTCCTGATATGTCCACAGTTGCCCGGCGTTAGGCACCACTCCAGCTTTCTCGACCGTCAGGTCCAGGTAGTAGCCGGCCGTGTAGCCTTCGGAGGGGTCGAATCGGCCATCCGCTATCGGACCGGCGAGAGTGCTCGTCGCCAAGATGGCCAACAGTCCCGGAAAGAGTGCGAGGGTTCTCATCGCGTTACGTCCGTTCGAGGTTCAATGCTGGAATAGGGCTCGCCACGCCTCTCCCCCGTAGCAACTGCCGTGCCGTTCGCCAGCCACCGCCTCCAAGTGGCTGGTCGGTTTTGGCTTATGCCGTCGCACGCACGCGCGGCCGTCCCCAAACCGTTCAATAGTTAGACAGCTGCCCCTCTCCCCATGCCAGATAAACTGGATGGTGAGAGTTCCCTCCTCTTTCCCGCCCCGCCGGACCTCGACACCGGCCTTCGCGCTTCCCAGTGGGTAGTGTGGACTTCCGCAGTGGCTCGTCTTGCAAGGGCTCGTTTTGTGGGCGGGGCCTCCGTGCCCCGCGTTGCCCCCTCGCCACCTCATGGCCACTCTCCCGCGGAGCCACCAACGAGGGCCATCCGCGGGCCGAGACGGCCCGCCCACAGGCGCTGGTCTTATAGGCGAAGCCTGAAACTATGAAGGAAACCCGCGCGTGGTCTCGAAGGAGGGCGGGGCTGTGGGTTTTGGCACGCTTTTGTGCACCGTGGGTTCCTGATGCAGGCGAGAAGGGAAAGAATGCTTTGTCAAGAGAACGTAAAGCGTTCGGCATGTGGAGCTTCGGAACAAGGGGACGGAGTCGGCAGCCAGCCAAGGCATTCTTTTCCTTCTCGCCTGGCAATCGTTTGCGGTGCAAAAAGCGTGCCAAAGCCCACAAGCCCCGGCGCGCCGCCATCGCGGGTTTCCTCATAGATGTACCGCGTCCCCCGAGCGTGGACAGACACGGACACTCACGGACGGACACCCGGCCGCGGTGTGGTGCAGCGTTCCGCGGGGGAGGCGAGCACGCCCGGTCAGTCGCCCGGGACTTGGCGGAGGTCCACGTTGTCGAGGTAGAAGACACTCCTGGCATCGGCGATGCTGATGAAGCCGAGCCAACGGAGTTTCCTGAAACCTGGCTTGCCGAGGGGGAGTTTCTCGAAGCGTCGCGGGTCCTCTCCCGGCGCGCTGACCACGAGGTCGTAAGTCCCTGCGGCCTTGCCGAGCGGACAGGTGACCTCGAAGTGGAGCCATTGGCCGTGGGGCACTGTCGTCAGTTCGCGCTTGCCGGCGGTCAGACGGCCGTCGGCCTCGACCCTGAACGACGGGCCGACCCTGTAGGGGCTGCTGGCGTCGCGCCACTCACACCAGAAGATGGCCCCGGGTTCTACTCTGGCGTCGAACGTCAATCGCACCGTGCCCTTGCTGTAAGTTGGGCGATAGAACATGTGCGGTCGCCAGGCATAGTCGAGGCCGGGGGCATCGGTGAACTTCACCGAGCGTTTCCCGCTAGCCGCGGTCTCGTCGGTGACGGCTATCGAGGCGCCTTTCTGCGGCGGGTCCACATAAGCGGCGGCCGGCGCCGCGCCGACCGGGGTCGTCTCGAAGTCGTCGCTTATCGGCTCTGGCCTGGGCCTTGGCGGCAGGGCGAATGGCCGGGGCGGAATCCTCGAGGGCAGTTCTCGCCACTCCTTGTCGCCGTACAGACCGATTTCGCCCGGGTCAATGGGCTTGAAGCCGAGCGCGAAGGCCGGCGAGACGGGCCGCAGGCGGAAGTCGTAGTGCTCGGCGTCCACGAATCTCGGGTCGGCCACCAGCGAGTGCTTGTCCTGTCCAGTGCCCTGCCATTCCTCGAAGGTCCTCCCGGCGAAGTCGGGCTCCTCGCCGGTGGTGACCCAGTAGAGGTTGTAGTCGAGTTTGTAGTTTCCGTTGCGCCAGTTGCTGCCGAGGACCTCGTCGTGGTCGCAGAGGACGATGTTGCGCTCGAGAAAGAACGAGATGTGGTCTTCCTCGCGGGTGCGGATGAGTTGGCCCATGCGTGAGAAGGCGAAGATGTTGTTGCGGACGACGTTCTCGCGGCCGTAGTGCTGGTGGAAGCCGCCGGTCTTCGTGTTATAGACGATGTTGTCCTCGAGGAGGATTTCGCTGCTGCCCTCGTCGGTGTAGAGGCCCCAGCCGCCGTAACTGTAGGAGTGGACGTCGTGGATGAGGTTGTGTCGGAGGCGGGTTCCCGGGCTGACGCCGAGGGTGTAGATTCCGCCCATGTCGCTCAGCACCCCGAATCCGAGGCGGTGGATGTGGTTGTATTCGATGATGTTGTGGTTGGCGGACGAGGGGGCGTAGCCCCACGACCAACCGACCGAGACGCCCGTGTAGTAGAAGTCGCGGATTTCGTTGTGGGTGACCTGGTTGTGTGAGCTGCGGCCTATCCACACTCCCACCCCCGCCGGGAAAACGTGGCCGCCGTCGTGGATGAAGCAGTTGTCCACGACGTTGTGGCTTGTGGCCGTGGCCTGGTCTTTGGCGCTTTGGCACTCGCCGATGCGCACCCCGCCGGAGCCGAGGTCGTGGATGTGGGAGCGGACGAGGCGGTTGTGTTTGCATCCGCGCTCGAACCACAGTGCGTAGAAGCCCACGTGGGCCACCTCGCAGTCCTCGAGCGAGCAGCGCTCGGTCCCTCGGAGCATCACTGTGGCGGTCGTCTGGAAGGCTGCGGCCTGGCCATCGGCGTGGGTCTTGCCCGGGATGCGCCAGTCGGCGTGTTGGAACGAGAGGCCCCGCAGGGTGATGTCGTGGACGATCTTCCCCGCCTCGGGGTCGCCCCGGAAGATGACCAGTTGGTCGAGTGCGGGGGCGACAACCTCGACCTTGGTCATCTCCTCGCCAGGTATTGGCCAATAGCGGAGAACGCCGCTCTTGCGGTCCAGATACCACTCGCCGGGGCTGTCGAGGGCCTCGAGGTAGTTTTCGACGTGGTAGCGCTGCTTCCGCTCCCACCATCCCATTGGCCAGTTGCTCGGGGCGGTGAAGTGGACGACGGCTTTCTCCGCGTCGAGGTCCTTGATCCAGTGGAGCGAAGCCGTCCAGGAGTGGTAGGCGAAGACGTTGACGTCCTCGAGGTTCGACCAGTTCTTCAGGTCGCCTTTCTTGAAACGGAAGCCCATCCTGGCCTGCGGGTTCTGCCGGTGGGCGTGGGGGTTCTCGAAGCCGGGCAGTGGGCCTTCGGTCCGCAGGTAGCCCTCGTTGGGGGTTCGAGCCCTCGTGCGGCGCCGGCCGTTGACGAAGAGTTGGTGGAAATACCACTTGCCCGCCTTGACTTCGGGGATTTCGGCGGTCCAGATGCTTCCGTCGCCGCGCCTCCAGCCCGTTATTCGTCGCCCGCCGCTGAGGATGGGCTTCTCGCCCGGGTAGGCGGCCAAGACCACCGGGGCCCCCTCCGCGCCGGAGTCCTCAGGCTCGAAGACCAGAGGGCGGTCGAGGCGATAGGTCCCGCCGCGGACCAGGACGACGAATCCCCGCGGGGTGGGCTCTTTCTGCCTGGCCTCGCGGACCGCCAGGCGGGCTTTCTCGAGGGTGGCGAAGGGCCCGTCGGTGCCCGCGGCGTTTGGCGTAGCGAGTTTGCCCGACCAGTCGTCCGAGCCTTCGGGCGAGACGAAGAAATCCGCCACCGGCTTCTCAGGCCCAGTGCTCATCCCCACACAACCTCCAAGCATTACCAGGACGAGGACGCCGACGGGGCACGTCAAGGCGCGATGTTTCATGCTCTCCTCCTGAACCCCCGCGCTGAACGCGGGCCGCAGCGTCGGACGAGGCGCATGCGAAAATTGACCGGCTCACAGCGCGGTCATATAATACCCTCGCCTTTCCCGCGATCAAAGCGCCTGGGCTGAGGAGTCGAGCATGCCCAAGTTGGCCTTTCCACTGCCGGCAGTGCTTTTGTTCGGCGCGGTGGCCGGCGGAGCCGCCCTGCCGAAGAACTACCTGCCCGCGCACCAGGTCAGACGCGGCATGCGCGGCTACGGCCTCAGCGTCTTCCAGGGCACAAAGCCCCAGCGCTTCGAGGTCGAGATCATCGGAGTCCTCAGAAACGCCTTCCCGAAACAGGACATCATTCTCGCGCGCATGCGTGGCCCGGTGGTCGAGAAGACCGGGATCATCGCGGGAATGAGCGGCAGCCCGATCTATCTGAAGGTCGGCGACGATTTCAAACTGGCCGGGGCGGTGGCATATGGCTGGTCGTTCCCCAAAGAGCCGCTGTGTGGGATCACGCCCGCGGAGAACATGTTCGGGGTCGTCGAGGCGGCGCGGTCCGAGGCGAAGGCCGCCGCGTTGCCCCCGCCAGGGGGCACTCTCGACGCCCCCCTGCGATTGGCCGAAAGGGTGTTCTCCGAGATTCGTGTGGCGTTGACGCCTCCGCGCTGGGACAGCCTCCCAGGCCCCCAGCCACAACTCTACCGCCTGCGGGCGCCGCTGGCGATCGCCGGGCTGACCCCGCCGGCGTTCGACCTGGCGCGCGAGACGTTCGAGGGCCTCGGCTTCATGGCGGTCCAGGGCGCCAGCGGCGGCAGCGCCCAGGCGCCCGAGACACTCCAGCCAGGCTCCGCCCTCGCGGTCGTCCTCGCCGAGGGCGACATCGACATGAGCGCCAGCGGAACCGTCACCGACCTCCTCGGCGACACCGTCCTGGCCTTCGGCCATCCGATGCTCGGCGAGGGACGCCTCGAGATGCCGATTGCCACCGCAGCCGTCCAGTACTGTTACCCCAGCCTCATCCGTTCGTTCAAACTGACCAGCGCGGGGAAGGTCGTCGGAACCCTGACCACCGACATGCAGGCCGCCGTGGTCGGCAAGATCGGCAAGGTCCCGAGGATGATACCGGTCGAGGCCCGCCTCGAGCGCGGCGACCTGCCAGGCCAGGAGGTCTATCGCTGCCGCGCGGCGGACCACCCGCGCCTGACGCCGCTCGTCATCCAGAGTTTTCTTCTCAACTGCTTGCTCGTCCGCGGCGACTTCCCCCGCGAGAACACCCTGCGTTATGAGGCAACCGTGGAACTCGAAGGCCGCGAGCCGCTTCGCTATAGCAACGTCTACTCCGGCTTCAGCAGCGTTCGTGGTCTGATGAGCGCCATCTCGGACATCGCCAGCCCCATCATGGTCCTCGGCAACAACCAGTTCGCCAGGGTGCGGGTGAAGCGGGTCACAGCCTCGTTCGTGGTCGAGCCAAAGGTCACGGCGGCAAAGATCGAAGCGGTTCGCCTCGAGCGAAACGACTACGCCCCGGGCGAAACCATAAAGGCCATCGTCACACTGCGTCCCGCCAAGCGGGAGCCCGTGGTCGTTCGGCTGACCCTTCCGCTCCCCGAGGACACTCCGGAAGGCACGCTGAGCGTCACCGTCTGCGACGCGGCGACTAATGCCCAACTCGACCGCTCCGACGCACCCCACAAGACCCGCCCCGACGACCTCGACCAACTCCTCGCCCAACTCCGCGAACAGGAACCGAACGGGCGCATCTACCTGCGGGTGAAACTGCCCGACCGCGGAGTGGCCTATCGCGGGGTGGAACTGCCCTCGCTGCCCGACTCGGCCCTCCAGGTGATCGGCTCGGCCAAGACCACAGGTCTGCTCCTCACCGGAAAATCCCTCGTCACCCACACTGAGACGCCCTACGTGGTCAGCGGCCACCACCGTCTGCAAGTCCTCATCCGCCGACGCTGAAGAAGGAACCCCCGATGCGGAGCATCTCTCTGGCGTTGTTCCTCGCGGCTGGTGTCTGCCTCGCTGTGCCTGTCGAGAAGTGGGTGCAGACGACCCGCTCGGACTTCGAGGAAGGCAAGACCGACGGAGTGGCCATTCTGGGCGAGGGCCAACTCGCCCTCGCCCCCACACTCGACAAACTCCTCTCGCCCACCGTCGCCCACCTCTGGTCCCTCGCCGCGACCCGCGACGGCACCATCTACGCCGCCACGGGAACCGACGCCACGCTCCTGAGGATACGCCGCGGCAAAGCCGAGAAGTTCTTCAGATCGCCCGAGAAGTCCGACTTCGAACTCCTCGCCGTGGCCGTCGGCAAGGACGGGACCGTCTATGTCAGCAGCGCACCATCGGGCACCATTTACAAGATCGGCGAGGACGGCAAGGCGAAAGTCGTCTTCAAAGCCCAAACCCCCTACGTCTGGGCGTTGGCCGTCGGCGACGATGGCACCGTCCTCGCTGCCACGGGGCCGAAGGGCAAAGTTCTCAAGATAAGCCCAAAGGGCAAGGCCACAACGCTCCTCGAGGCCAACGCCAACCACGTCCTGTGCCTCGCGCTGGCCCCTGACGGAATGCTCTATGCGGGCACGGACACCCGTGGCCTGGTCTATGAGATAAACCAGGACGGCGAGGCCCGTGTGGCCTACCAGGCATCGGAAAGCGAAATTCGCGCCATGACCCTCTCGCCTGACGGCACACTCTACTTCGCAACCGCTGCGACCAAAACACAACCCAAGCCCAGCACCACCACGCAAACCCGAACCTACACCATCGGCACCCGCACCTTCACCGTCCGCTCTTCCTCCGCCACCTCGTCCCAGCCATCGAGCCAGAAGCCTTCCGCCCCCGGAACCAAGATCAGCGCGACCAACACCATCTACAGACTCGACACCCGCGGCCGGGTGGCCGAGGTCGCATCCCTGAAGGGCGGCCTTTTCTTCTCGCTTGCCTGGCACCACGGCCGCCTCTACGCAGGCACCGGCAACGACGGCAAACTCTATCGCATCGAGGACCACCAGCCCGTGATGCTCGCCGACACCCCCGAGAGCCAAATCACCGCCCTCCTCCCCACCGCCGACGGACTGCTGGCGGCCACGGCCAACTCGGGCCGCATCTACCGGCTCGGTGGCCACCGACGCCAGGGAACCTTCACCTCCGAAGTTTACGACACTGGCAGCATCTCGACCTGGGGCACGATCGCCTGGCAGGCACTCACCCCGCCCGGCACCTCGATCATCCTTGCCACCCGCTCCGGCAACGTCAAGCCACCAGACGAGACCTGGAGCGAGTGGTCCGGCGAGTACACCCGCCCCCAGGGCACCCGAATAACCAGCCCACCGGCCCGCTACATCCAGTATCGTGCGACTCTGAGGACCAGGGGCGGGTCCAGCCCGGTGCTCGACGAGGTGGCGATAGCCTATGCCGAGAGCAACCGCGCGCCGGTCGTCGCAAAGATCACCCTGACCAAGCCGCCCAAGCCCAGGCGCCCCACCGTCCCCTCCCAACCGGGCCAGCCGCGAATCCCCAGGCCGACCCCTCCCCCCCGCTCGGTCAACAGCAAGAAGCAGCCCGCAAAGCCACAACGCGGCCCCTTCGCCGACACGCTCCGCATCATGTGGCAGGCATCCGACCCCAACAAGGACCAACTGACCTACAGCGTCTTCTTCCGCGGCGAAGACGAAAAGCGCTGGAAAGTCATCCGCCGAGACCTGATGACGACTTATTACGACTGGGACACCCACGCCGTCCCCGACGGACCCTACCGCATCCGCCTCGTCGCAAGCGACGTGCGAACCAACCCGCCCGACGCCGCCCTCGAAGGCCACAGAACCACCGAGGCGTTCCTCATTGACAACACCCCGCCGACCGTCTCGGACCTCGCCGTCAGGGTCAACCGCGACCGCTCCGTGAGGGTCACGGCGCGATGCACCGACGCCGGCTCCGGCCTGGCCAGCGGGGAGTTTTCGATTGACGGGGGGAAGTGGGTCGGCCTGAGCGCCCAGGATGGCCTTTTCGACTCGGCCAGCGAGCGCCTCGACTTCACCACAAAGCCCCTCGAGCGCGGGGAACACACCATCGTCGTCCGAGTGAAGGACGAGGCGGACAACTCCGGCGCGGGCAAAGTCGTCTTCGTCATCGAATGAACCCTCTCCGGGAACCCCAGGAGGCCGAATGGCTCGAATAGTCACCGTTTACGGCTCGAGCGCCCCGAAGCCGGGCTCGGCCTCCTACCAGGAAGCCTACCGCCTCGGGCGGTTGCTCGCCGAGACCGGCTTCACCGTCTGCAACGGCGGCTATCGCGGAACGATGGAAGCCTCGGCGAAGGGAGCGCGCGAGGCCGGCGGAACGACCATTGGCGTCACAAACGCACTCTTCGACCCCCGCCCGGCCAACCGCTACATCACCGAAGAACGGAAGGCCCCCGACTTCTACGAGCGCCTGCGCACTCTGACGACCATCGCCGACGCCTTCGTCTGCCTCCGCGGCAGCGTCGGCACCCTCACTGAGTTTTCCCTCACCTGGACCCTCCTCCAGACCGGCGCCATCGCGCCCAAGCCGCTGATTTGCATCGGAAGCGCCTGGGGAGCCGTCCTCGAGGCATATCGCGACCATCTCCCCGTGCGGCCAAAGGACCTCGCGCTCATCACGCTCGTCAGCAGCGCCGATGAGGCCGTGGACGTCCTCCGCCAGCACTTCGCCTGAGCATCCGCGCGCGTCCGTGCCCCGGCGACGCGAGGCCATTAGCCACGCCGGCGTTCCTTGACACTTACACCGGGCCGCCTAGACTCATCAGTGCAAAGGAGAGGCCGGTGGCCCGGGAATCCCGTCGAGAGTTCGTCCCGCTGGCCCTTGTGGCCGTGGCAGCATTCGTCCTGGCGACCACCAAGGTCACCTCGAGCGATGCCTGGGTCCACCTCTCGCTCGGGCGCTGGATAGCTCACCACTTGCAGGTGCCGACCCGAAACCTCCTGTCCCACACACAACCCGAACGGCCCACCCTGGACCACCAGTGGCTATTCCAGTTGTCGTTTTACGGCCTCGAGCGCGCCGCGGGACTCGAGGGAGCAATCGTGCTGAAGGCGCTGCTCGTCGCCGCGGCGTTCGCGCTGGGGTGTCGGGCGGCACTCGGCGCTGGCGCGCGGCCGGGCCTGATCGTGGTCGTGGGCGTGCTCGCGGCCTGCGCTGCACGGTTCCGATTCACCCTGCGCCCGCAGGTCGTCAGTTTCCTTCTCCTGAGCGGCTATCTGTTCTTGCTCGGCACTTGGCAAGCGGGGCGAAAATGGCTTTTACTACTGACGATCCCCCTCCAGGTCCTGTGGGCAAACTTCCACGGGGGCGCGGCGGTGCTCGGATTCGGCCTGTTGCTGGTCTTCGCCTTCGGGGAGACCGTGAGCGCCCTGGTGGCACGGCGCTGGAAACGCCAGGCGGTCGGCGCAGGGGCCTTGGCGCTCCTTTGGTCCGTGGGGATCGGTTGTTGCCTGGCCACGTTGGCCAACCCCCACGGCGCCCGGATTCTCGCTCTGCCGTTCGCCCATGCCTTCACCCAGGCGACCAGCGGCCTGAAGGAGTTGCTCGTGGACCGTTCGGGCGTGACGATTGGAGAACTCGGCGGGCGACACGTTTTCCTCGCCATCCTCGCCCCGTTGGTCGTGCTGGCCCTGGTGGTGGAGGTCTTGCGCTTTCGTTTCGGGCCTTCCGTTTTCCTCCTGGGACTGCTGGCGGCTGCGTTCACCTCCGAGCGGTTCGTCGGCTTGCTCGCTGTTGCCACTGCCCATCTGGCCCCCGAGCCGTTGACAAGAGTGTTGGAGCGGCTGGGGAAACTTTCGTTGGGGCTGGTAGGCGCGGTGCTCATCGGGGGTGTGGCGGTCTTGATTGCCGTTGGTCTCGTCGGGCGGAACCAGCCGTTCGGGTTCGGCGTGGCGCCGGGGATGTTCCCGGAAAGGGAGTTGGAAGGGATCAGCGCGCGGTTCCCGAAGGCCAGGTTGTTGAACGAATTCGAGGATGGCGGCTACATTCGCTGGCGGACTGACCGCGAGGTCTTCGTGGACAGCCGTGGTCTCCTGGCCTATAGCCCGGGCTTCATGCTCGACTACGTTAGGACGTGGACCTCGCGAGACGTTTGGGAAACGGTGGTGTCGAGGTACGGCGTCGAGGTGGCGCTCGTGTGGCGGGAGCCGCTGAAGGCGATGTTTCGTTCCTCGCGGGAGTGGCGGGAAGTGTTCGTGGGGGGCGGGAATGGGCGCCACGCGGTCTTTGCCCGGGTCGGACCACAGCGCTAGCCCCGGGTAGCGGGCACGGTGCGAGACGCCCGGCCTACAGGCGTTGGTCTTTGCGCGGGAGGCCGCGGCTTCTGGGGGCGTCGACTCGCCCCGCATGGCGAAGTTCCAAATCATAAATGACAAGTCCCGCACAAGAACCAAATCCCAAAATCTAATTCCCAAACCGCTCTCTTTAGGTGCCGGGCGCTCGCCGCGATGACGCGGGGCGCGGGTCTCGCGTCAGTTCTCCAGGACGTGGATGGCTTCGGGTGGGATGGAGAGGCGGTAGCGCTCGCCCGTGCGCAACGCCTCGGAGGCGTGGCCGGCGAACCGGAAGACGACCAACTGGACGCCCGCGTCGAACTCGAGCCGCTGATAGACCCCCCTGTCGGCCTGGTCAACGAGGGTGGCCTCGATGGTGTTGGGCGCGGGGTCGGGCGACCGGACGAGGCGGATCGCTTCCGGTCGGACGACGAAGGTCACCTGGCCGCTTGCCCTCGTGGGCGCCTCGATGGCGTGGTGGGCGAAGCGGAGGGTGGCGCGGCCGTCGGCGGTGGGCTCCGCCTGTGCGGGAATGATGTTTTCCGAGCGCAGGAACCGGGCGACCATGAGGTTCCTGGGGCGGCGGAGGAGGTCTTGCATTGTGCCGACCTGCTGGAGGCGGCCGTGGTCGAGGACGGCGGCCCAGTCGCAGACGGCGAGGGCTTCCTCGAGGTTGTGGCTGATGTGGATGGTCGTGATGCAGAGTTCTCGCTGGAAGCGACGCAGGTCGCGGCAGACCCTCTCGCGGAGGCCCTCGTCGAGGGCGCTGACAGGCTCGTCGAGGAGCAGGACGCGCGGTTCGACGGCCAGGGCCCGGGCGAGGGCCACGCGTTGTTGCTCGCCGCCGGAGAGGGTGGCCGGCCAGCGGTCGAGGAGGTGTTCGATCCCGAGGAGTTCGAGGATGGGGCGTACTTTCTCCAGTGCCTCCTTTCGCCCGAGGCCGCGGGCGCGGAGGCCGAACACGATGTTGTCGGCGGCCCGCCGCGTGGGGAACAGGACGTAGTCCTGTGGGACGTAGCCGACCCGGCGGCGTCCCGGCGCCAGGTCGGTCACATCGCGGCCGCCGATGAGGATGCGGCCGCGGGTCGGCGTGCGCAGGCCACAGATGGTCTCGACGAGGACGGACTTTCCCGAACCAGGGGGTCCGAGCAGGACGCCGTAGGAGCCTGCTGGCGCGGAGATGTTGATATCCCGGAGGCGGAAGTTGCCGGCGACGCTCTCGATGTTCTGGATTTCGAGCACGGCTCAGATCCTGGTCATGCGCGCCGTTTCGTCCCCGGTCGAGCCTCCGGCGAGTTTGACGACCAGCAGGACGACGGCTGCCATTGCGATCATCATCAGGGCCACGGCCAGGGCAGCCTCGAGACGCCCGACACTCATCTCGAGGAACATCCTCGTGGGCATCACCTCGGTGTAGCCGGCGGTCGAGCCCACGAAGGCGATGATGGGCCCGTAGAGAGCGAGGGCGCGCGCCCAGATCATCACGAACGCGGCCACCACGTCGTTGCGGACGGTCGGCAGCGTGACGGTGAAGAAGGCCCTGGCCCGGGAACAGCCGAGGGTCTGCGCCACCGCCGGCAGCCTCGGGTCGAAGCCATCGAAGGCGCCCTTGAGCATCCTGGTGCCGTAGGCCGCGGCGATGAGCACCTGGACGAGGACTATGCCCGCCGGCTCGTGGACCATCTTCAGGCCAACGGCCAGGAATGCCGGGCCGACGAACGTCCGCTGGAAGAGCACCAGCAGCGCGATGCCGAAAAGCAGGGGCGGGAGCACTATCGGGATGTCCACAAGGCTGTCGAGTAACTGCCGCCCCGGGAAGCGGTAGCGGCTGAGGACATAGCCCGCCGGCACGCTGATGACGAGCGCGATCACCGCCGCGACGCTCGAGGTCCACACGCTCAGCCACACGGCGTCGAGGACGTACTTGTCGCGGATCGACTCGAGGAACTGCTGGCGTCCCACCGGAGTCCCTGCCAACAGGAGCAAACTGGCGACGATGATGCCAGCGATGAAGAAAACATAAAGCAGGAGGCAGAGAAAGAACGAGATGTCCATCAACGAGGGACGGCGGAGCGGTCTCCTCAGAGGGAGCGTTGCGGCGTTGTCGGAGGCGTTCTGCACCGGCTCAGTCTTCACCGGGGAGTTGGAAGTGGTATTTCTTCAAGATGGCCCTGCCCTTCCCGGACAGACACAGGCGCGCGAATTGGGCCGCCAGGATCGGTTCTTCGGCGAAGTTCAGGCGCACGAGCGTGACCTTGATGTGTTTGAGGTTGAAGGTGCGCCCGCTGGTCGGCGAGGTTATAGCCTCGATGCGATACTTCTCCTCGATGGGGATCACCTCGAGGTCCGGCATCGAGTAGGTGGGAGCGTCCCAGAGGACGGCCACGTCCACTGTCCCTAGTTTCAGTTGGTTTATCAGGTCGTGGGTGCGGCTCTCGAAGAACTTGCGTTTCTCGAGGACTTCGGCCATCCCGTGTCTGCGGAGCATCATCCAGAGGATTCGTCCTCTCGTGCTGTAGGTGCGATGTGGGAGTCCGAGGCGGAGGTCTTCGCGGAGGAGGTCCTTGAGGCCCTTGACGCCTTTCGGGTTGCCTTTCTTGACGGCCAGGATGGGATGGACGTAGGCGATGGTGTGCCACCGCTGGGCGATCCCTTTCTCCTCGCAAACGTAGGCGAAAGGGTCGTGGCAGATGTAGACGTCCCCCTCGCGGGATTGCTCGACCTGGAGGAGGACCGTTCCCGAGCTGCCGTAGTCGCGGAGGACCTGGCAGCCGTATTCTTTCTCGAAGAGCGCAGCGAGTTCCTCGACCGGCGCGCGGAACGACGAGCCGGCGCCGACCCGCAGTCGGTGTCCGCTGACCTGGTAGAAGTTGTCGCGGAAGTGCTTGGCCCCGACCTCGCTGGCCGCGAAGTTGGCGAACTCCTCGGCCAGCGCCTTGTTCTTCGATCGCTTCAGCACAGCAATGGCCAGGGGCGCAGCGTAGAACATCCCGTCCTCGAGCCGCACCTCCTCGATGTCCTGCGGGTACTGCTTCGCCACGGCGTCCCAGATGAGCGCAGCGTCCAGAGCCCCCATCTTGACTTGGTCGGCCAGGCGGTTGACCGTCAAGGCCTCGAACTCGGCCTTGACCTTGCCGTCGAGGCCGTAGTCACGGAGAATGGTCTGAGAAACGTTGCCGATGGCGCACGCCTCGGCCCTGCCCAACCCCACCCTGAGCCCAGGCCGCGCCAGGTCCTCGAGGGTCTTGATCCCTTTCGGATTGCCCTTTCGCACCCCGATGACCGGCACGAACCACGCCACGATCCGGCGGCTGGCCACCATTCCTCGTTCCGCGGCCCGGTCCACATACCACATGTCCCCCGGCAGGTAGAGGTCCGCCTGAGCGCCCGTTTGGAGTTGGCCCAGGAGGGTGCCGGCGCCTGCGTAGTTGACGCGCACGGTGCAGTTGTGGGTCTTCTCGAAGTCGGCCTTGAGGGACTCGAGCGCCCGGCGGATTCCCGCGCCCACCAGGACGTGGAGGGACCCCCTCGGCTGGCCGCCGGTTTCCTTCTCCTGACCGCAGCCGGCCAACAAAGCGACCAGTGGGACGGCCAACCAGGCGACCTTCTTCTTCATCCGCTCTCTCCTTCAACCCGACCTGGCGTTTCCCTCGGCCCGGTCGTCTCGTCTGCTATTGGATACGCGCCAGGTCGGGCTGGGGGGACGCATGCCCCTTGGGTACCAGTCTATCGGTTCTGGTGATCGGGTCAACCGGCCCGGGGTTGGTCGTGCCCTGGCGGAACCCCGAGGCCCGTGTCGCCAGCCCGGACACCTCAAGGCGAAACTACGGACCACCCATGCGCTCGTTTGCACTTCAATCACTAAAAGCCCGGGTAGGGCGTGCAAACTTCCACCCGGAAAGCCTTCTGACGGTCCCACCAGGCCGGTCGAACACAGGCTGGAAAGCCTGTGCCACCGGGTTCCAGGGTTGTGGGCGGGGTCTCTCGCCCCGCGTCCGGGCACAGGCTAGAAAGCCTATGCCACCAGCTTGTAGGCGGGGCGTCCCGCCCCGCGTCGCACAGGCTAGAAAGCCTGTGCCACCAGCTTCCAGGCTTGTAGGCGGGGCGTCCCGCCCCCCGTCCGAGCACAGGCTAAAAGGCCTGTGCCACCAGCTTCCAGGCTTGTAGGCGGGGCGTCCCGCCCCGCGAACACAGGCTAGAAAGCCTGTGCCACCAGCTTCCAGTGTTGTAGGCGGGGCGTCCCGCCCCGCGTCCGGGCACAGGCTAAAAGGCCTGTGCCACCAGC